>JALSIO010000729.1 GCA_026989995.1 Myxococcales bacterium | reverse complement strand
CTCGCGCAGGTGCGGCGCATCGGCGAGGAGCATGACCAGCCGGTCCACGCCCACGCCGAGCCCGCCGGTGGGCGGGAGCCCGTGCTCGAGGGCGCGGATGTAGTCCTCGTCGAGGGGATGGGCCTCGTCGTCGCCGCGCGCCGCGGCGCGGCGCTGCTCCTCGAAGCGGGCCCGCTGGTCGTCCGGGTCGTTGAGCTCGCTGAAGGCGTTGGCGATCTCCATGCCGGCGATGAAGAGCTCGAAGCGCTCCACCAGCCTCGGGTCCTCGGAGGAGCGCTTGGCCAGCGGCGAGAGCTCCACCGGGTAGTCGAGAATGAAGGTGGGCTGCACGAGCTTCGGTTCGACCACCTGCTTCATGACCTCGTCGACCAGCTTGCCCCAGGTCGGGGCCTCGCCCACCTCCACGCCGGCGCCGGCGAAGGCCCGGGCGAGCTCGGCGTGCTCCCCGTGGGCCAGGATGTCGACGCCGGTGGCGTCGCGGATGGCGTCCCGCATCCGGATGCGCGGGTAGCTTCCCCCGAGATCGATGGCCTGCCCCTGGTATTCGATCCGGGTGTCGCCGAGCGCGCGCGTGGCGATGTGCTTCACCATGGCCTCGCAGAGCTCGAGCATGTCGCCGTAGTCGGCGAAGGCCTGGTAGCACTCCATCATGGTGAACTCGGGGTTGTGGGTGCGATCGATGCCCTCGTTGCGGAAGTTGCGACCGATCTCGAAGACCCGGTCGAGGCCACCCACGACGAGCCGCTTCAGGTAGAGCTCGTCGGAGATCCGGAGGTAGAGGTCCTGGTCGAGGGCGTTGTGGTGGGTCACGAAGGGCCGGGCCGCGGCCCCGCCGTAGAGGGGCTGGAGGATGGGCGTCTCGACCTCGAGAAACTCCCGCCCCAGCAGGAACTCCCGCATGGCGGCGAGCGCCGCAGCGCGGATGAGCGCGGTCCTCCGGGCGCGCTCGTTCACGAGCAGATCGAGGTAGCGCTGGCGGAAACGCGCCTCCACGTCCGTGAGGCCGTGCCACTTCTCCGGAAGCGGCCGCAGGGCCTTGGCGAGGAGCTGGAAGTCCTCGAGGTCCACCGTGAGCTCGCCGGTGCGGGTGCGCCAGAGCGTGCCCTCCACCCGCACGAAGTCCGCGATGTCGAGCTCGCGCACCGCGGCGAAGGTCTCCTCCGGGAGGCGCCCCCGCCGCGCGCTCACCTGGATCCGATCGCCGTCCTCCCGCAGGTCGAGGAAGACGAGCTTTCCGAAGGAGCGCCGCGCCAGGATGCGTCCGCACACCGCCACCCGGACCGGCTCCCGCTCGAGGTCCTCGGCCGGTGCCGAGGCGTGGCGCTCGAGGATCCGGCGGATCCGCTCGTGGGGCCCGACCCGCGCGGGGTAGGGATCGATCCCCACCCGGCGGAGTGCGTCGAGGCGCGCGCGGCGGGCCTCCCGCTCGTACTCGCTCATGCTCTCCTGCGCCCCCCGTGCCGCTGCGCGGCGGAGCCCCCTCCGGCCCCGAGCACTCTCACGCGGCGGGCTCCGAGTCGGCGCGATCCTCCCCGGCGCGCGCGAGCAGCAGCGCCCGCATGAAGCCGTCGAGGTCTCCGTCGAGCACGGCCGTGGTATTGCCCACCTCGACGCCGGTGCGGTGGTCCTTGACCCGCTGACTCGGATGGAGGGTATAGGACCGGATCTGGCTGCCGAAGTCGATGGCCTTCTTCCCGGCCGAGAGCTGGGCGAGCTTCTCGGCCTGCTCCTGGCGCATCCGCTCGTAGAGCCGCGCCCGCAGCACCTTCATCGCGGCCGCCTTGTTCTTGTGCTGGGAACGCTCGTTCTGGCACTGCACGACGATGCCGGTGGGCAGGTGCGTGATGCGCACCGCGGAGTCGGTCTTGTTCACGTGCTGGCCACCGGCTCCTCCGGCCCGGTAGGTGTCGATGCGGAGGTCCCGCTCGTCGATCTCGACCTCGATGGAGTCGTCGAGCTCCGGGTACACCGTCACACTCGCGAAGGCCGTGTGGCGACGGGCCTGCGCATCGAAGGGGGAGATCCGCACCAGGCGGTGGACCCCCTCCTCGGTCTTGAGGTAGCCGTAGGCGTAGTCGCCCTCGACGGTGAAGGTCGCGCTCCGGACCCCGGCCTCCTCGCCCGCCTGGAGGTCGAGGATCTCGGTCTTCATGCCGTGCCGTTCGGCCCAGCGCAGGTACATGCGCAGCAGGATCTCCGCCCAGTCGCAGGCATCGGTCCCGCCGGCGCCGGCATTGATGGAGACGATGGCGTTGCCCGCATCGTGCTCGCCCCCGAGCAGGCGGCGGAGCTCGGCCTCCTCGATCCGGGCCTCGGCCGCGGCCAGCCCCTCGACCGCCTCCCGGCGGGTGGCCGGATCCCCCTCCTCCTCGGCGAGCTCGAGGAGCACGCCCGCCTCCTCGAGCATCTCGGCGACCTCGTCGAAGCAGCCGAGCTCGCGCTCGATGGCGCGCTTCTCCCGCAGGAGGGCCTCCGCCCGCCCGCGGTCGTTCCAGAGATCGGGTCGCTGGAGCTCGGTGGCGATCTCCTCGAGGCGCCGTCGGCGGCCCTCGTGGTCAAAGACGCCCCCGGAGCTCCTGGAGGCGTCGGCGGAGACCCTCCAGCCGCTCCAACAGCTCGCCCGAGTCCAGGTGTTCGTCCGCTCTCGGCTCGCTCACGATTCCCCTCCCGGCTCCGGCCCGGTGCCGGCGCCTCGGGCCGTCCTCCGGCGGCCCGCCGGTTCACCGCGCCGGAGCCCGAGCAGGCCGGCGGCCAGCACCACCGCGGCGCAGGCACCGGCGAAGACGTCCCCGAACCGCGCGTACGGCGTCGGCGGCACCCCGCGGGAGCGAAGCGGAACGTCGGCCACCAGCACGCCCGTCTCGAAGATCGGAGTCTGCTGCCGCACCCGACCGGTGGCGTCGATGATGGCCGAGACCCCCGTGTTTGCCGCCCGTGCGGTCCAGACCCGGTTTTCCGCGGCCCGAAGCGCGGTGATGGCCAGGAACTGGTAGGGGGCGCCCGTCCGGCCGTACCAGGCGTCGTTGGTGATGGCCACCAGGAGCTCCGCCCCATCGGCGGCGAAGCCGCGCACCACGCCCGGGAACACCAGTTCATAGCAGATCGGCGTTCCGACGGTCACACCCCCGGGCGGCAGCCCGTCGTCCACGAGCAGGCGACTCCGCGGTGCCGGCCCTGCCGTGACCCGCTCGGGTGCGATGCCCCGGGCAAGCGCGCGGAAGATCCGGCCCAGCCACGCCTGGAGGGGCACGTACTCGCCGAAGGGAACCAGTTTGGCCTTGTCGTAGCGCTCCGCGATCCGGCCGCGACCGGAGTAGGCGTAGGCGCTGTCGAAGTACCGGACCCGCGCGCCCTCGACCTCGATTCCCACCGCTCCCACCACCAGGACGGAACCGGTCTCCCGGGCGAGGGCGACGAGCCGGGCCTCGAGCGCCGGATCGGTGTCCGGGGAGCCCGGAACCGCCGTCTCCGGCCAGGCGATCAGGCGCGCGCCCCGGGCCGCCGCCTGCCGGGTGAGGTCCTCGTAGCGCCGGAGGATCTCTCCGGCGCGCTCGCGGCTCCACTTGATCCCCTGGTCCACGTTGCCCTGCACCACGGCGACGCGGAGCATCCGGTCGCCCGGGGCGGCCCGTGCCGCGGAGAGCGGTCCGGCGACCAGGAGGGCTCCGAGGCCATGGAGCGCGCCGACCGCCACCAGCGCGCCCGCGAAGCCGGCCAGGCGGCGCCGTCCGGGCTCGGCCAGAAGGCGCGCTGCCGAGAGCCCTGGAAGCGCCGCGGCGAAGGAGAGGCCGTAGACACCGGCCACCGGCGCGAGCCCGAGTAGCGCCGGGTTGCGGTGGTGGGCATAGCCGAGCAGGGCCCAGGGGAAGCCGCCCAATGCCCAGGTGCGCCCGAGATCGAGGGCCACCCAGAGGGCCGCCCCCACCGCTGCGCCCCCCACGCCCCGATCCTCCAGCCACCGCAGCCCCCCCGCGAAGAGCGCGGAGAAGGCCGCCACGTAGGACGCCAGCGCCACCGGCGCCAGCACGCCGACCGCGGGCGGGGCGTGCCCGTAGGTCACCGTGACCACGTAGATCCAGTGCAGCACTCCGGTGTGGGCCACGAGCGAGGCCAGCAGTGCGTCCCGTGCCGCCCGCCGGGGCGGCCGACCCGCCACCCCGAGGGCGAGCAGGCCGGCGGGAAGCCATCCACACCATGCGCCGAGATCGAGGACCCCGCCGCCGAGGGCCGCCGGCAGCGGATGGGGAAAGGCAAGGAAGGTGCTGGCCGCGTAGCCCGCGAGGCACGCCGTGCGCACCCGGGGCGCGCCGGGCCACGACCTCACGCCGCGAGCCGGGCGAGGAGGCGACGCTCGGCCGCGCGCATCCTCCGCGCCTCCGCCACCTCCTGGTGGTCGTGCCCGAGGAGGTGCAGCACCCCGTGGACGAGGAGCCGCAGCAGCTCCTCGTCCAGGGAGACGCCCCGGTCCGCGGCGCTGCGGGCCGCGGTGTCGATACCGATCACCACATCGCCGAGGAGCGGTCCGCGGAACTCCGCGTGCCGTCCCTCGAGCAGCGAGAAGGAGAGGACGTCGGTGGGCCCCTCGCGGCCGCGGTAGCGGCGGTTGAGCTCGGCGATGCCCTCGTCGTCGAGAAGCACGAGGGAGAGTTCCGCCCGCGTGAGGCCGAGCTCCCGGAGCACCCGGCGGGCGCGGCGCAGAAGGAGCGCGCGGTCGAAGCGCGGGCGACCCCGGCGCCGCGGGGGCCCGCTCAGGCGGACACTCATGCGCCGTCGGGCTCGGCGGGCCCGGTCCCGGAAGCCGGCATCGATGCGCTCCGGCGCCGGTCGCGCTCGGCGCGGTCGTAGGCCCGGATGATCTCCTGCACCAGCGGATGGCGGACCACGTCTGCCTCGGTGAAGTGCATGAAGCCGATCCCCCGAACCTCCCGGAGGATGCGGGCCGCCTCCTCGAGGCCGCTGTGGCGGTCCGCAGGCAGGTCGCTCTGGGTGATGTCCCCGGTGACCACGGCCTTGGATCCGTAGCCGAGCCGGGTCAGGAACATCTTCATCTGGTCGCTGGTCGTGTTCTGCGCCTCGTCGAGGATCACGAAGCAGTCGTTGAGCGTCCGACCGCGCATGAAGGCCAGGGGCGCCACCTCGATGACGTCCCGCTCAAGCAGTCGCTGGGCCTTCTCGAAGTCCATCATGTCATGCAGGGCGTCGTAGAGCGGGCGCAGGTAGGGGTTGACCTTCTCGGCCATGGTTCCGGGCAGGAAGCCGAGCCGTTCGCCCGCCTCCACCGCCGGACGGGTCAGGATCAGCCGCGAGACCTCGCGCCGGTTGAGGGCGGCCACCGCCATCGCCATGGCCAGATAGGTCTTGCCGGTGCCGGCGGGGCCGATGGCGAAGACGCAGTCGTACTCCCGCATGAGCTCGATGTAGCGGCGCTGGGCCAGGTTCCGGGCCCCGATCCGACGCCGGGCATGGACCGAGCCGAGGATGTTCTCGTAGACCTCCTCGAGATCGGCTTCGGGTTCCCCGCGGACGATCCGGATCGCCTCGCGCACCTCGCGGGCGTGGACCGGACGCCCCTGGCGGACGAGCGCGTAGAGCTGCTCGAGGACCTTCCGGGCGAGCGCCACCCGCTCGGCCTCGCCGACCAGGCGCACCTCGTTCCCCCGCGCGCGAACGCGGATCCCGAGCTCCTGCTCCACGATGCGCAGGGTCTCGTCCCGGGAGCCGAAGAGCGCGGCCGCGCTGGCGTTGTCGTCGAAGATCAGGGTCCTGCCGGTGCTCGGCGTGTCCTGGGCCAGGTGCTTCTACCTCCGGGCGCAGCGGCGACCGCGCCGGATCGCGGACCCGGCGGCGCCCCGGGCGGTGTGCAGCCCGCCCCCACGACCCCGGATGCCACCCGACGCCCCCCCGGAGAGGCCGGTGGGACCGCGCCCGCCGGGGAGCCGCCTCCCGACACCCGCGCAGCCGCGTCCGAGCCCGCCGCTCGACCGCGCCTCAGGACTCCGGGGGAAGGACGAGGGCGGCGTCCCCGCGCCGCCGGTAATAGTAGGGACGCCCGTCCGGGGTGGTCAACGCGTCCGGCGGGAGCAGGCCCGACTCTGCGAGCTCCGCGAGACTCGCCGGGAGCGCGCCGGTGGCCACGCGGTAGGCGTCGAGGGCGCTGCGCACCCGGAGCAGGGCGAGGCCATCGCCGGCACCACCGGGCGGCGGAATGGGCAGACCCGGCGGCGCCGCGCGCGGCCACCAGGCGGCCACCGCGAGGGCGAACAGGGCGGCCAGGACCGCCGCCGCCGCCCGGGAGAAGCCCGCGGCCTCCGGACGCGGAGCCCCGTGGACCTCGCCCGAGGCTCCGGCATCCGTTCCGGAGACCTCGAGGAGACCGCGGTCGACGAGCTCGACGAGCGCCCTGCCCCCCTCGAAGGTCCCGAGCCGGCTGCGGTCGATCGCCTCGGCCACGGTGCAGGGATCCGTCACCGCGGCGAGCAGCTTCGCGGCCCGCTCCGAGAGGCCTTCGGCGGGGCCGGGCCGCAGACGCAGGCCCGCGTCGGGCTGCGGAAGCCGGGGGCGCACCGCCCGCCATTCGTCGAGCATCCGGAGGCCATCCATGAGGAGCTGCTCGGCGGGCAGCTGCGAAGCACCCGGAACGCCGGCGTCCACCTCGCAGGAGCGGAAGCGGAAGGCCCCGCTCCGGCACTGGAGGAGCTCGAAGATGGTCTCGCGGGTGAGCAGTTCCGCCACCTCTCCGAGCTCTTCGGCGGATACCGCGCCGCTGGCCACGGCGTGGCCGGCGAAGGAACGCAGCTCGAGGTGCCGCTCCTCCTCGATGCGCGCCACGGTGTCGCGGTCGAGGATCCCGCATCGGACCAGCATCTCGCCGAGCGCACCCCCCTGTCCGCCGGCGCGGGGCGCCGCGGAGACCACCGCGCCTGCTTCGAAGTGCACCTCGATGGGCCCGTCCGGAAGCTCGACCTCGAGCACGCCCGTCTTTCGCTGCTGTCCGATGAGCTGCAGCACCTCGCCGAGGCCGAAGTCCTCGAGGTTGCCGCGCAGCGCCACCGACATCAGCCCTGCCCCCGGAGCCGGCGAAGGGCCGCGAGCGTGAGCCCGGCGGCGAGCGCGAGCGCGAGCACGCCGGCTCCGGCGCGAAGCCCGCCGCCGGCCGGCCCCACGGCGGCGGGTGCCGCGAGCTCCCCGCCGGAGCCGACGAGCACCGCCGCCGCACCGACGAGGGCGGGAGCCGCCACGGCGAGGCCCGGCGAACCCGCAAGGAGTCCGGCGCCCCCCGGCACCACCAGGCCGACCCAGAGCTGGATCCGGCTGATCCACTGGCGGCGGCGCCGCAGCTCCGCGAGGGCCCGGCGGCGGAGCGAGCGGTCGGTGTCGCCGCGCCTCCCGAAGAGGCTGGCACAGGGCCGGCAGAGCCCGGCCCGGAGGGGGCCGTGACATCGCGGGCAGATGCTCCGCGCACACCGGCCACAGGTCCGGGAGGGCGGGAAGGCGGCCGCGAGAAAGAGCGCCAGGACGGCGGCCCCGGCCAGGACCCCCGCCAGACCGCCGGAACCGGAGAGGGCGGACCCGAGCCAGCGCGATCGCACCGCCCGCGTGGTCCACCCGGCGCCCGGGCTGCTCTGCAGCGCCGCGCCGACCACGGAACCCGGACTCCGGTCCACCAGGAGCGGCACCGGGGAGACCCCATCGAGACGCGTGAGTTCGCCCACGGTCTCCGGGTCGAGGACCTGGGCGTGGGCGAGGGCGCGCTCCTGCTCGTGGATCCGGATCTCCCGTCCGAGGGCCTGGGAGAGATCGAAGAGCACGACCGCGTCCGGCCCGTGTTCGAGCAGGCGGTCGTAGAGCTCGAAGGCCGCCGAGGGATCACCCGTGGCGACCCGGGCGTTGGCGGCGTTCTGCAGGAGCGCCCGCTCCGTGGCCCCGGAGGCCACCAGGTCGTCGAGGAGCTCGCGGGCGAGCTCCACACGGCCCATGCGCCGCGCGTGGAGGGCGAGCGCCACCGCGGCGTCCACCCGCCCGGCCGCGGCAGCCTGCTGCAGCGGCTCGAGCTCGCCTCGCAGGGAAGCCGCGCGGCGCGGGACCACGGCGGCCAGCACGCCCGGGTCCGAACGGGGGGCTTGGGACAGACGGAAGGCCGCGTCGAGCAGCGGGCCGGTTGCGGCGGCCAGCAGCACGGCGGCCAGCACCGCGGCAGTCCGGTCCCTGGCGTCGCCGTAGAAGACCACGGCGGCCAGGACGATCGCCAGAAGCGCTCCCGCACCACCGCCGAGCACCAGCGGAAGCAGGAGAGAGCCGCCCAGCAGCGCACCCCGGGCGTAGGCGGGCACCTCGACGCCGAGCGCATCGCCGAGGTCGTGGACCGCATGGCGAACGGTGCGGAGCAGCAGACAGCCGAGGACGGTTCCGCCGGCGGCGAGTCCGGCGCCCACCGCGGCCCACACCGCGACCAGCGCGACCCACAGCTTCGCCTCGGGGTGGCGTACCAGCTCGCGGAGTCCGCGCAGCAGGGCGTGGCCCCGCTCGGCCCCCTCGCTGGCCGCGGCCAGGGCGAAGTGGGCCGCCGGGAGCTCCGGGGCGAGCTCCACGGCGAGCCGCGCGCGGTCGGCCGGGGGAAGGCCGCGAAGCGGCGGGGGACCGGGATCGGCGAGCAGGGCGACGGCTGCGCCGTCGAGGCTCAGGATCCCCCGCGCGAGGGCTTCGGCGCGGAGTGCCGCCGCCGCCCGGGCGGGATCGAGGCCCGTGGGCCACGCCAGGTGACCCGTGGCCGCACCGGCACCGAGTCCGAGCAGGAGGATCGCGATGCATGTTGCACGCAGCCGTCCAGCCACACGAAGCCCTCGAGACCGGCGTCCCCCAGGCGTATCGGTCCCGGGGCGGGCGGGCTGAACGCCCCGCGGGGCCCCCCGGCCACGTACGAGCCGGCTCGACACCCCCGACACCGCCCACTATGTTCCGCCGCCCGTGGCCGGCTCGAGGCCGCCCGCGATGCCCCCGCCGGGGGCGAAGGCAGGGCCCGCCGCGGAGTTCCGGGGCCTCCACCCGACCGAGGGAGGTCCGGCTCCGGACACCGGCTTCGAGCCCGGACCGCGAACGAGGCAGAGGGGAAGTCGAGGTGGCCAACCACAAGTCCGCCGCCAAGCGCGCGCGCCAGAACGAGAAGCGCAAGCTCCGCAACCGCGCCCGGCGGAGCCGGGTGCGGACCCTGGTCAAGCGCTTCCGGACTGCCGCGGAAACCGGCGACGTCGAGGCAGCGCGGGCGGGGTTCGCCGCCGCGGAACGGGAGCTGCGCAAGGCCGCCAGCAAGGGCGTGCTCAAGAAGCCCACGGCGAGCCGCCGGATCTCGCGGCTCGCGCAGCTGCTCCACCGCATCGAGACCGGGAGCCGCCAGGCGTCCTAGCCCGGGCAGCGGCCATCGCCTACCCGGCGAGACCCACCACCAGCCATTCGAGGGCGAGCGCCGGCGAAATCCGCCCCTTGCCCTTCAGCACCTCGTCCACCTCGTGGATGGCCTCGAGGCACGCGCGCAGGCGTGCCGGGGAATAGCGGCGGGCCTGGGTCTCGAGCTTCCGAACCACGAAGGGAGGCCCCGGGACGCGGCCGCCGCTGCGAACGCGCAGGAGCCTGCGGAAGTGGGCCGCGAGCGCACCGAGCACCGCCGGGGGAGCTGCACCGGCCGCCATCGAGCGGCCGAGAATCCGGAGCGCCTCGCCCGTCCGGCCCTCTCCGATGGCATCGGTGAGGTCGAAGATCCGGTCCTCGGCGATGTCGGTCGCGGAGGCCGCGACTTGCTCACGACCGACGGCGCCGCCCGGACCCACGAGGAGGGCGAGCTTCGCGACCTCCTGGCGGAGGAGCAGGAGCTCCGGCCCCACCCGCTCCGCGAGCAGCAGGGCGGCGTCCTCGGAGAGGCGGACGCCCTGCCGCCGCGCCTCGGACCGCGCAAAGGCGGCGATCTCCCGTGGTCGCCGCGGTGCGGTGCACTCCACCCGCAGAGCGGGCGCGCCGAAGGCCCGGGCGAGTCGCGAGTGGCCATCCAGCGACCGGGCCGAGACCACGAGCACCGCGCCGGGGTCGGCCGGAGCGTCCCCCACGAAGGAGGCGACCGCTTCGTCGAGGCCGGGCGAGCGCGCCGGATCCGGATCGCGCACGACCACCAGCCGCCGGGGTGCGAGCACGGGCAGGGTCGCAAGCGAGTCGCGGACCCGGTCGGCGGGCACCCTGGGGCCGTCGATGCGGTCGAGATCGAAGTCCGGCGCCGCCTCGCCGAGCACCGCATGGCGGAGCGCGGCGAGTGCCTCGTCGCGGAGGAGGTCCTCCTCGCCGAGCAGGAGGTAGGCGGGACGCAGCCCCTTCTCGGCGAGATCCCGGGCAAGCTCCTCGGGCGTCACCGGCGAACCACCTCGAGCAGGGCATCGTGGAGCCGGTCGGCGAGCACCTCCGCCGCCCTGCGGAGGGCTTCACGCCGGTTCTTCCGGGTGACCTCGACGTCCGCGCTCGCCTGGTAGATCTCGGTCCGCGAGAGCAGCTGACCCGGCAGCGAGAGGACGGTGCCATCGCGGCGGGCGACCTCGAGTGCGAGCGCCAAGGTCACCTCGTACTCGAGGACCAGCCGCACGGAGGAGAACGAGCGCCGCGAGGTCTGCAGGGGCTGCACGCTGCCGCGGACGACGAGGTCGGCCGCCTCCGGATCGTCCACCACCGCGAGCCCGCCCCGGCGCAGGAAGGCCCGCTGGATGGCGTCGGCGACCTGGCGCTCCACGCCGAACTCGTAGGAATCGTTCTCGAGGGAGGCCACCGCGATGGTGCCCGCGGGTGCACCCCCGGCGCGAACCGGCGCGAAGTGGTAGCCGCATCCGGACGAACCGGTGACGAGGGCGAGCAGGAGGGCCAGGGCGGGCACCCGCATGGGGCCCGACCATAGCGAAAGGCGCGGTGGAACCGGCCGCTAGCCGCCGC
>JALSIO010000728.1 GCA_026989995.1 Myxococcales bacterium | reverse complement strand
TGAAGATCCGGACGGCCTCCTCGCCCGTCCGGCCCGGGCCCGAGAGGTACGAGGCGAGGTCGCCGGTGGCGCGACGGTGGAGCTCGTAGAGGGCGTCGGCCCAGCCGGGGAAGGGATGGTGGATCTCGCGGAGGACCCGCTCCGTGGCCTCCCGGACGCCGCGCCGCCCGGCGCAGAGCTCGAGCAGCCGCCGGTGGGCCTCGGGAATCTCCACCTCGACCGCGGTGCGTGCGAGGTTCTCCTGGAGGGCGCGGGAGAGCCCGGTGGGCCCCCCGCGCACGCGGTCGCGGTGGTGCCAGACGGCGGGGCTCCCGGCCGGGGGGGCGGTCCCCGGTCCGCCCGCGCCCGCCGCGCCCTCTGCCGACCCATCGGGGGCCTGCCCGGGCTGGGGATCGTGGATGGCCATGGACCTCGCTTCCGGTCGCCGGCAGCCGGGAGGCTCCCGGTGGGACCCTCGGACCGGGCTCTCGGGTGCGCCGGGATCTTAGCCGATCTCGGGCCTGTGGGGCCCCGGGGGAGCGCCCCGGAGGTGGCGGCTAGAATGCCCGCCGAAGGGAGGTTCCTTGATCCTCGACCGGTTTCGCGTGGAGGGCTGCGCCGCCATCGTCACCGGCGCCAGCCGGGGCATCGGGGCGGCCATCGCCCGGGGGCTCGCGGAGGCCGGAGCAGACGTCGTGCTCGCGGCCCGCACGCCCGAGGCCCTCGAAAGGGTGGCTTCCGACGTGCAAGCCCTCGGGCGGCGGGCGGTGCCGATCCCCTGTGACGTCAACCGGCGTGCCGACCTCGAGCGGCTCGTCGAGGGCGCCCGCGCCGAGCTCGGGCGCATCGACATCCTGGTGAACAACGCGGGCGGCACGCCTCCGCGCCCCGCCCTGCGCACCAGCGAGCGGCTCTTCGAGGAGGCCTTCCATTTCAACGTCACCCAGGCCTTCGTCCTCTCCCGCCTCGCCATCCCCCACATGCTCGAAGGAGCCGGCGGCGCGATCGTGAACATCTCCTCGGCGATCTCCCGGCTCGTCGACCGGGGATTCGTCGCCTACGGCACGGCCAAGGCAGCGCTCAACCACATGACGCGGATGCTGGCCTTCGAGATGGCGCCCCGGGTCCGCGTCAATGCCATCGCCGTGGGTGCCGTGGCGACCGATGCGCTGCTCCCCTTCCTCGAGGGAAGCCCGGAGCTGCGCCGGGCCATGGAGGAACGGACACCGCTCGGCCGCCTGGGGGAGCCCGAGGACATCGCCGCGGCGGCCCTCTATCTGGCGTCGCCCGCGGCCTCGTGGGTGACGGGGAAGATCCTCGAGGTGGACGGGGGCATCGAGGCGTCCAACTGGCCCCTCGACGTGACCGCCGGGGAGGGCGCGGCGTGAACCGCTTCCGCGACCGCGTGGCGCTGGTGACCGGCGCCGCCTCGGGAATCGGCCGGGCCACTGCCGAGCGGCTGGCCGCCGAGGGCGCCCGGCTGGTGCTCGGGGACGTCCAGGCCTCCGCGCTCGAGGCGCTCGCGCGCGAGCTCGAGGGCCGGGGCGCCCGGGTCCGGGCGCTCCCCCTCGACGTCACCGA
>JALSIO010000727.1 GCA_026989995.1 Myxococcales bacterium | reverse complement strand
CAAGTGCCCGGTGGGCGTGGCGACCACGGACCCGGAGCTGATGAAGGCCCTCGTCGTGGAGGAGAAGAAGTACCGGGTGATGAACTACCTCGTCACCCTTCGCGCCGGGCTGTGCTCGCTCGCCCAGGCGGCGGGCCTTCCCTCGCCCACGCTCTTCGACCGCCGCCACGCCGTGTTCCGCGACGCCGCGGGGCGCATCCGGTCGGCGGCCGAGCTCTTCCCCTATCCGGAGCCCCTCGCGCCGCTCTTCGAGGAGGAGCGGCCGGAGATCGAGGGAGCGGCCGTGCTCGAGAAGCCCGAGGCGGCGCCTCCGCTCGGGGGCGGAAGCGGCCCGGGCCGGGCCTAGCGGGAGCCGGGATCGGCGGCGTCGAAGTCCCCGGGTGCGGCGCCGAGCTCCTGTTCCCGACCGAAGACCGCGCGCTCGAGCGCCTCGATGCGGGCCTCGAGCTCGGCGACCGGCGCCGCGGGGCGCCCCCCCGGCGGGGCCGCGGAGACCGCCGGCGCCTCGCCCGGCCCGCCGGCCACCACGAAGATGCCGACCTTCTGTGCGAGCTCGTCGAGCCGCGGGATGATCTCTCCCAGGGTGCCCGACTGCACGAAGATCCGGCGCGCCGCATCCCCTTCCCGCGTCCGGGCGCAGTAGAGGTCGATGCTCGCCCCGTCTCCGAATCGCGTGAAGGAGCCGAAGAGCACGTAGTCGGCTCCCACCGCCTCTCCGGCGGACCGGGCGGCCTGCAGGTCCGTGGTCGCGGCCTTCGGGTCCTCGACCCGCACGACGTCGAGGCCCGGCCGCTGTGCGAGACGGGAGGCCAGCATGTCGGCGAGGCCCTCGCGGAGGTACTCGTGGTTCTCGATGCTGTGGACGACGATGGGGAGCACGGCCACGCGGGCGCCTTCCGGGGACGCGTCCGCCACGGCCGCAGCCGCGGCGAGCAGGGCCGCCCCGGCAGCCAGAAGCGCACGCATCGCCCCCCGCCCGGTAGCCACGGGTCGCTCTCCCATCGCCCGGCTCACCTCCTGCACTGCCCTCCGCGGACCGTCAGCCCGCAGGCAGCCGACCCCCCGCCGGGCACCCAAGGCCCGGACGCCCTTCGGAACGGGGACTCGAAGGACGGCCATTCAAGCAGAGGTTCAGGGGTTTGCGCAAGCGCCGCCCCCGGCCTCTTCGGCGCCCTCGGCGGGATCCCGGTAGTGGCGGGTCTTCACCCCGGCCTCGCGGAGCAGGTCGAGGGCCACGTCTGCGAGCGGGTAGCGGGCGTTGTAGACCACCTCGGCGATTCCCGCGTTGATGATCAGCTTGGTGCAGAACAGGCACGGGGAGCAGGTGGTGTAGAGGGTGCCGCCGCGGACCGTCACGCCGTGGTAGGCCGCCTGCGTGATCGCGTTCTCCTCGCCGTGGGAACAGAAGCACTCGTCGAGGCCGCTGCCGGCCTGCCCGAAGGCGTTGCAGCGGGGACAGCCGCCCTCGTTGCAGTTGCGCACGCCCCGCGGCGTCCCGTTGTACCCGGTGGAGATGATGCGCCGATCCACGGTGATCACCGCCGCGACCTTCCGCTTGAC
>JALSIO010000726.1 GCA_026989995.1 Myxococcales bacterium | reverse complement strand
AGGGAGACACCTCCCACTCTAAGGTCGTGGAAGGTGCTGTCCCGCCCCGCGAGCACGTGGATCGAGCCGGGCGAGGCGGGCAGGAAGAAGTGGAGGCCCGGCAGCCCGCGGAGGTCACAGACCGCGTCTCGCAGGGCGTTCACGAAGCTCACCCGGTCGGGAAAGAAGGTGGTGGAGAGCTGGGTGTCGTCCACCTGGTTCGAGATCAGCAGCACGGCCTGCCCCGAAGCGGGGATCAGGCGCTCTGCGGTCGCCCGCAGGATCTCTGGCACCACGCCGCATTCCGGCCGGAGGCAGTAGGGGGGCAGCACAGAGCGGCTTCCCCAGGCCGCCGTGGCCAGTGCCACGAGCCCGCGAAGTCCCACGAGGCTCCCGTTGTCGAGGCCGAGGGCCGCGTCCGGCCAGGCCGTGGTGTGAACCCAGCGGAGCTCGTCGAGGAGGTAGTGGAGGTTGTAGATCGTGCCGAAGCCGCCGGCGGAGAAGCCACCGAAGAACACGCGCGGGCGGTCGGCGCGGTAGCCCTCCCCGCCCACGGCATCGAGCTCGCGCCAGAGGAGATCCCGGACCACCTCGAGCGCCGCCCGGACGTTCCGCGCGCCACTTCGGTGCAGCGAGAGCCCGGGCAGCTCCTGAACCGCGCCCCCGCCGAGGAAGACGTCCTGGGTGCAGTAGGGAAGGTACACCACGGTGTAGTTGGCAAAGGGGTTGCGCGCGGGGTCCGGGTCGAGGATGCCGCCGGTGGGAATCTCGTCCTCGTCGAGCGCGCGAAAGAGCCCCGGAGACCTCGCGGCGCAATCCCCGGCCAGGCAGACGCCGCCTCCCTGGAGGGCGACGAGCACCCGCTCGGGCGGCGCCCCGACCGGCGCCCGCCGCACCAGGAAGGCGTACGGAGAGCCGTCGCCGCAGCGCGCGCCGCTCTCTTCCGGAAGGACGATCTGGACCGGAACGCCCGGCTCGAGCGCCGGGAGTCCCGACCGCGGGCCGCAGTCGAGCCCGGCGGCACCTTCCTCCCCGTGGGCCGCCGGGACCAGGCAGCGCGCGCGGCGCGCGGCCCCTTCCAAGAGGGTCCCGGGCGCGACGCCGATGGATTCCTCGAGGTCGGGGCAGGCCCGCGCGACCGCAACCGTCGCCCGATCGAGGGCGCGCACCGCCCGGGCGACCTCGACCTCCGGGTCACAGGCGCGGCCCGAGAACCGGAGGCGCGCGCAGCGCGAGAGCGGCCGGAACACCGCCAGGGACACCGAGGCCCCCTCCCTCGCCGCGCGCTCGAGGCAGCGTCGGCGGGCGGGATCGGCTCCGCGCAGGGCCGCCGCCTGGGGCCCACCGAGCGTCCGGGCTGCACCCGCGGACGCGTCGTCCTCACAGGCGCGCCGCAGGCGGAGGGCGAAGGCGGCCGCGTCGAGGCCCTCCGGAAGGCCGGCCGCGAGCCGCGCCTCCTCCGAGGCGCAGGCGCGCAGCACGGCCGCCTCCATCCGGGCCGCCGTCGTGGTGGCGCTTCGAACCGCGCGCTCGCAGGCCATTCCCGGGCGGAGCGCGCAGATCCGGTGGCGGTCGTGCTCGC
>JALSIO010000725.1 GCA_026989995.1 Myxococcales bacterium | reverse complement strand
GGGAGCGCGGCCTCGGCCAGGGCGAGGTCCGGGGCGAGGCGTTTGCCCAGCCCCTCGGCCGCCAGGAGCGCCAGGTTCACCAGGGTCATGTGGGCACGGGCCTGGACGCGGTGCCGTCGCAGGATGTCGAAGATGCGCGCGAGCTCGAGGCCGATCTCCACCTCGGCCAAGCCCTTGCGCCGGACGCCCTCCACCAGCGCCAAGACCTCGCGCTCGTAGGCCTCGTAGGAGGGGGTCGCCCGGTGCGGCGCATTCTCGTAGAAGAGGCGGGCCACCGTGCGCCCGTCGCCGGTGGCGAAGGCGAAGAGCAGCTCGGCGTTGGTGATCCGGTCCCGGTCCGGGATCTCCGCCACCAGGCCCACGTCGAGCAGCGCGATCCGATCGGGAGGGAGGAAGCGGAGGTTCCCGGGATGGAGGTCCGCGTGGACGAGGCCGTGGGAGAAGACCATGCGGCAGATGCACCGCATGCCGTTTCGGACCAGGGCTTCGAGGTCCACCCCCGGGTGCCCGACGAGCTCCTCCTCCCGGAGCCCGCGGATCCGCTCCATCACGAGCACGGCCTCGCCCGACAGCTCGGGGTGGACCTTCGGCAGATGGATCGCCGGGTCGTCCGCGAAGTGCTGCGCGAAGCGGCGATTGTTCCGCGCCTCGCGCGCGAAGTCGGTCTGGAGCTCGACGGCCTCGCAGAAGGTCTCGACGGCCTCGGCCAGCGAGACCAGGCGGAGCGACGGCACGAGGCGCTCGAGCCCGCGCGCGAGGCCGAGGAGGAGCGCGCGGTCGAGCGCGATCTGCTCTCGGATGCCGGGCCGGCGCACCTTGACCGCGACCTCGGCGCCGCCCGGAAGTCGCGCGCCGTGGACCTGCGCCACCGAGGCGGAGCCGAGGGGTGCCGGCTCGAAGTCCTCGAAGAGGGCCGCGAGGGGCGCGCCGAGGGCCCCCTCGACCGCCGCCCGGACGTCCTCGAAGGGGAGCGGGGCCACCTCGTCGCGCAGGCGCGCGAGCTCGCCGGTGAAGGCCGGAGGCAGGATGTCGCTCCGGGTGGAGGCGATCTGGCCGACCTTCACGAAGGTCGCACCGAGGACCTCGCAGGCCCGCGCCGCGCCGCGGCCGAGCGCCCGGGTCCACCCCACCCGGCCGGCCCGGCGCTCCCGCCACGCCTCCCGGCCGACCACCGCCGTGCCGAGCAGGATCGCGGCGCCGAGCTCGAGGAGCCGCCGCAGGCGGCGGAAACGGCGCAGCGGCAGCAGCCCATGTCGCCCCTGAGGGGCCGGGGGTCGCTTGGGCCCGGCCTGCATCGCGCAACCGGTTCCGGACCGGGCGCCCCGACTGTGCACTGCCCCCGCTCCCTCCGTGCTCATGGGTCTTCGTCCTCCATCCACCCGGACACCCGGCAGGGCCTGCCCGGGCGTCGCTTCTCAAGGCAGTCCCACCGACCCGGCGAGCAGCCGCAGCGCGAGAAGCGTCAGCACCGCCCGGTAGAGCCAGCCGAAGATCCGCTCGTCGATCCGGTCGAGCACACGGCTTCCGGGCCAGGTCCCCCCGGCCATGCCGACCACCGCCGAC
>JALSIO010000724.1 GCA_026989995.1 Myxococcales bacterium | reverse complement strand
GCAGCCAGCCCTCGGCGTCGATGGTCCGAGCCGTCTCTTCCGGGTCCTCGAAGTAGCCCCGCATCACGTTGTAGCCCCGGACCACCACCTCGCCCGGCTCTCCCCGCGGCACCTCCTTCCCCTCGCGATCCACGCAGCGGACCTCGACACCGGGGATCGCCCGCCCCGAGGTGGTGGCGATGGTCTCGGGATCGTCGTCGTAGCGGCACATGCTGACGATGCCGCAGCACTCGGTGAGGCCGTAGCCGGTGATGATGGTCTCGAAGCCGAGCTCGTCCCGCATGCGGTGGATGAGCTCGACCGGAATCGCGGCGGCCCCGGTCACCGCGAGGCGCAGGTTCGAGAGGTCGTACCGGTCCCGCTCCGGGTGCGCCAGGATCGACTGGTAGAGCGCGGGCGGCCCCGGAAGGACGCTCACCCCCTCGCGGCCCACGCGGCGGAGCACCTCGGGGACGTCGAAGACCGCGTGGGGGAGCACCGTGGCCCCCCGCATCAGCGAGGCCAGCCACCCCGCCTTGTAGCCGAAGGCGTGGAAGAAGGGGTTCACGACCAGGTAGCGGTCGCCCTCGCGCAGGCCCACCACCTCGCTCCAGGTGGCGTAGGCGCGCACGTTCTGGCCGTGGGCGGTCATCACCCCCTTCGGGTGGCCCGTGGTCCCGGACGTGAAGAGCATGTCCGAGAGGTCGCCCGTGGTGACCGAGGCCGCGCGCTCGCGCGCGGCGGACTCGGGCACCGCCTCGGCGGCGGCGAGGAAGTCGTCGAAGGACTGCGCCCCACCGCCCTCGCCGCGGAGCACCACCCGGCGCTCGAGGTCGGGGAGCTCCTCCTCCGCGAGGGCGGCGAGGTAGTCGGTGCCGAGGAAGGTCCCCACGGTGAACAGGAGCCGCGCGCGGCTGCGCCGCAGCACGTAGCCCGCCTCCGCGCCGCGGAAGCGGGTGTTGATGGGAACGAGCACGCCGCCCGCGAGGTGGATCCCGAGGGCCGCCACCACCCACTCCCAGATGTTCGGCGCCCAGATGGCCGCGCGGTCCCCCTTCTCGAGACCGGCGGCCAGGAGGGCCCGGGCCGCCCGAAGGGCTTCGGCGTCGAGCTCCCGGAAGCCGAGGACCCGCCCGTCCTCCAGAAAGGGCGCGTCTCCGTAGCGGGCGGCGGCGGCGGAGAGCACGGCCGGGATGGTGGGCTGCTGCCAGGGGGGCGTTTGCATACGAGACGTACCGTATCCTAATCTCCGGCCCGACTCCAAGGGCCCGGTCGGAACACCGGAGGGTGCCCCGCCGCGGCCGGCCGCGCATCCCCCGGCGCCTGCGGCCCCGGGGAGACGAGGTTCCGGTGCACCTGCGCTTCAGCGAGGAGGACGAGGCCTTTCGGCGCGAGGTGGCCGCGTGGCTCGCAGAGCACCTCTCCCGGCCGGAATGGGCGCCGCTGCGCGGCCGGGGCGGCCCGGGCGACGAGCACGCGCTGCTCGACGAGCGCCGTGCCTGGGAGCGGCTGCTCGGCGAGGCGGGCTGGACCTGCGTGGGCTGGCCCCGCGAATTCGGCGGCCGGGGGTGCAGCCTCACCCAGCAG
>JALSIO010000723.1 GCA_026989995.1 Myxococcales bacterium | reverse complement strand
GCGTCGCAGTAGGCCCGGAGGGCGTCTTCATCCGGACCGAGGCAGCCGAGCAGGGGATGGTCCTCCTTGGCCTGGTCGATGGCCTCCACGCTGAATCCCCCGGCTTCGACCGCCTGGTTGTAGGCGAGGCAGGCGGCCTGGTTGGCCTGGTTCACCGCCGCGTTTCCGGGATTCGCGAACTCGTTGCAGGCGCTTCCTCCACAGGTGTCGGGATCGAAGGTCCACTCCGAGGGATCGCAGGAATCGCAGTCCCACTCGGACCGGGTCGCAGCGTCGGCGGCGTCGGCGTCGTTCATCCGCGGGCTCAGCGGCAGGAGGGGGCCCCAGCGGAAGTTCCGGTCGTACTTCCGGTTGGCGGTGGTGAGGGCCGCGTTCCGCTCGTATTCGGTGAAGCGGGGCACGAGTCGGCAGCGCCGGACCGATGATGCGGGGTCGTCGAAGGGCGCCCCCACGCGGACGAGCTGTCCGCCGAGATCCTGGAGCTGGTAGGTCGTCGCCGCGTCGTAGAGGTAGCGGATCTGCATGGTCTGCGCGTTGTAGCGACCGAACCGGGTGTCGCAGGAGCCGCCGGCCGTGCAGGTGTCGTCGCCCTCGTGGCCCACGTCTTCGTGGACGGTCTCGTGGACGAGGGTGGAGGAACGGTTCACGGCCGTGGAACGGTACATGGAGCTCTTGTGGAGCTCGATGTATTCGTCGATGCCGCCGCTGTAGTTGGTGGCGAGTACACCGCCGTTCCCGCAACCGGGCGTCCACTCGTCGGGCTCGTGGGATCCGACGAAGACGCTCCACAATCCGAGAAGTCGATCCTGGCCGTCGACGTCGAGCGGGCCGAGGTCCCCGTCCGGGTCGAGAACCGCCCCGTGAAGGCCGAAGGGTGCGGCGTGCTCCGTCACGATCTCGACGACCCGCCACGCGGTGAGCAGGCGGGTGAGGTCATCGTTGAAGGCGCAGGAGGTCCATATGCCGTCCGACGTGGAGACCAGGCCGTGCCCGTGGCTCCAGTCGCCGGTGTGGAGGTGCAGGCTTGCCCACGCCTCAGGGAAGGATCCGCAGGCCTCCGGAAGGTAGAAGAGATCGAGGGTTCCCGCGAAGATGCAGGACTGGCTTCCGAAGAAGGGAAGGGAGGGGCAGTCGGCATCCGTGGTGCAGGGGAGCCCGCTCACCGAACAGATGTTCTCGGGAAGGCCGGAAGGCCAGGGATTCCACGGCGGGCCCGCGCAGTCGTTCGCAGAGCCGGGCGCCGCTCGCAGCCCGCCGGTGACGAAGGCCAGGCAGACGAGCGCGAGCAGGACCCGGCAGCGGGCGGGAAGGCTTCCGGAAGAGGCGCGGGAGGGAGCGAGCGGTGTCATGGGGATCTCTCAGTCTCGGTAGAGCAGGAACTGGTCTTCGGGTGCCAGCCGCGGACGCATGGCCCGCTGCGCCGCCAGGCGGTCGCGGGAGGCCCGGTAGAAGCCGGCGACGGCCGCGGCCCGGGTGGCCGCGTCGGGGCTGGCCAGGAGATCCAGCAGCCGTCTTCGCGAGAGCCGATCGCCCTCCCGTGCACCGGCCACCAGCTGATCGAGCAGGA
>JALSIO010000722.1 GCA_026989995.1 Myxococcales bacterium | reverse complement strand
GATGCCCCCGGGGCGCTTGTCCACGATCATCAGGTCCGGGGCGAAGTGGACGATGGCCCGCCGCAGCAGCGTGCGGCGCATCTCGCACACCTCGCCTCCGAAGGCGGCGAGGAACCTCGGCGCGGAGCCAGGCTTCGCGGAGCGTCTCGGCGAGGGCGAGGGTGCGGCGGATGTTTCCCAGGCCCGCGATGTCGTGGGAGTAGAGCAGGATCTTGTGTTCGCGGTCGGACACCGGCTCCGCTGCCGCCGGTCCGGCCTCCTGCAACCCATCCCGCGGCTCCTCCGCGAGCGCGTGCAGCGCATCCCGAAAGCTCGGGAGGTCCATCGGCTCGGTCAGGTCGTGGCGCACCCCGAGGGCGCCGAAGCGCTCCGCCTCCGGGTTGGCGGTGATCAGCAGGGTGCGACCGGGCTCCGCGCGATCGAGGAGCGAGAGGCCGTCGCCGTCGGGCAGCCCCACATCGACGACGAAGGCGTCGAAGCGCCCGCACCGGAGAAGCTCGCGGGCCTCCCCGAGCGACCCCGCCTCCGCGGGCCGGAAGCCGCTGCCCGCGAGCGAGGCGGCGAGGGCCCGGCGCAGGTGGCGTTCGTCTTCGACGATGAGCACGCGCGGGTCGCGTGGAATCACCCGCCCCCCGGCGCGCGATTCCGCGTACCCGGCGCCCTCACGCCGCGGCGGCCCCGAGATCACGGTCCGTCGCGGCTGGCACCGCTCTTGCTTTCCGTGAGGGCCGAGAACAGAACCACGGAGGGCGTGACGAGCAACGCCCCGGGGAGGAGAGCATGAGCGAGTCGCGCCTCGAGAGTTCGCCGGTCCGCCGGCCTTGGATGGGGGGTCCGTCCGGGTGGCCGGGCTGTTCCTCGCGGGGGCCCTGCTCGCGGCGGGATCCGCGCCGGCGGCGCCGAGCGATCGATCCGTGCTGCGGATCGAGCTCGCTCCGACCGGAGCCGGCCCCGACGCCAGCGGCCTGGTCCGCGGCAGGCTTCGCGTTTCCCGCTCGGACCGGACCGTCAAGCTCAAGGGGCTCACCCTGGGGGCGAGCGACGAGGTCCGGACCGACGGTGTGCTTCGCGCCACGGTCGTGGCGCGCTCCAACGGGAGCGCGCGGGTGCGCTTCCGGACGCCCGACCCGCGCCCGCGGGATCTCGGTCTCGACTTCGACCCCCGCGGTGCCACGCTCACCGTAGGCGACGGCTCCGCGGACGTGCTCTCCGCGGTGCTCTCGGGGCCGGGCGAGCCTCCCGGCAGCGTGGTGGGCGAACGGACCTTCCTGCAGCCGACGGCGCTCGCGCCGGGCGGCAGGGCGGAGGCCCGGTTCCGGCTGCGGCGGGACGGACGGCGCCGCTTCGAAGTCGAGATCGAGGACGTCCCGCCCGGCGACTACGAGCTCTTCGTCGACGGGGTCCTGCGCGGGACCATCGCCGTGGGCGCGGGCGGTGAGGGCGAGGTCGAGTTCGACACCGCCGATCCGGGCGAGCTCCCGCTCGATTTCGACCCCACCGGCCAGACGGTGGAGATCGTCCGGGGAGGCGTGGTCCTCGCGAGCAGCGCGGCTGGGCCTCCCGGTGGC
>JALSIO010000721.1 GCA_026989995.1 Myxococcales bacterium | reverse complement strand
TCCCCCTCGGGACCTCCGGCTCCGGAGGGCGAAGGCCCCGATCCGAAGTCTTCACCCCATTGGACGCCGGACCCGGGCGACCGGATCCACGGAGGTCTGACGCCCCTCGGGGTGGCCGGTCCCGGCTAGAGGGGGATGCGACGGAGGCGCAGGGCGTTGGTCACCACCGACACGGAGGAGAGGCTCATGGCGGCGGCGGCGATCACGGGGTTCATCAGGAGGCCCGTGGCCGGGTAGAGGACACCTGCGGCGATGGGTACGCCCGCGGCGTTGTACACGAAGGCGAAAAACAGGTTCTGTCGGATGTTGGCCATGGTCCGGCGGGAGAGGCGCCGGGCGCGGACGATACCCCGCAGGTCTCCGCGGACGAGCGTCACGTCCGCGCTCTCCATGGCGATGTCCGTACCGGTGCCCATGGCGATCCCCACGTGGGCCTCGGCGAGGGCCGGCGCGTCGTTCACGCCGTCCCCGGCCATCGCCACGATCCGCCCCGCCTCCTTGAGCTGCCGCACCCGCGCCGCCTTCTCGTCGGGGAGCACCCCGGCGATCACCTCGTCGATTCCGAGCCGCCGGGCGACGGCCTCGGCGGTGGTGCGGCTGTCGCCCGTGAGCATCACGATGCGGATCCCTTCCCGGTGCAGGGCGCGTATTGCTTCCGGGGTCGTCTCCTTGATGGGGTCGGCGACACCGAGGAGGCCGGCTGCCCGTCCATCCACGGCGACGAAGACCACGGTCTGTCCCTCGCGCCGGAGCACCTCCGCGCGGTCGGCGAGCGGGCCCGGGTCGATCCCCTCGTCCTCGAGGAGCGCCTGGTTTCCGAGCGCCACCCGGCGGTCGCCCACGCGGCCCCGCACCCCCTTGCCGGTGACCGAGGAGAACTCCCGGACTTCGACCGGCCGGACTCCGCGGTGCTCGGCGCCCGCGAGGATGGCAGCCGCGAGGGGGTGCTCGCTCGCCCGCTCCAGGCTCGCTGCGAGCCGGAGAAGCTCCTCCTCGCCCACGCCGGGTGCCGTCTCCACCGCCTCGAGCTCGGGGCGGCCTTCGGTGAGGGTGCCGGTCTTGTCGACGACGAGGGTATCCACCGCCCGCATGAGCTCGATGGCCTCGGCGTTGCGGAACAGGATGCCGAGCATGGCGCCGCGCCCCATGGCGACCGTGATCGACATGGGCGTGGCGAGTCCGAGGGCGCAGGGGCAGGCGATGATCAGCACCGAGACCGCGTTGATCAGCGCGTGGGCCATTCGGGGCTCGGGGCCCACCAGGCTCCAGATCGCGAAGGTCGCGATGGCCACGGCGATCACGACCGGCACGAAGACCGCAGCGACCCGGTCGGCGAGACCCTGGATCGGCGCCCGGCTCCGCTGGGCCTCGGCCACCATGGCCACGATCCGGGCGAGGAGGGTCTCCGATCCCACCTTCTCCGCGCGGATCACCAGCGTGCCCCGCCCGTTCACCGTGGAGCCCACCACCGGGTCGCCCGGCCCCTTCTCCACGGGGATCGGCTCGCCCGTCACCATCGACTCGTCGACGGAGCTCGCTCCTTCCACCACCACGCCGTCCACGGGGATCTT
>JALSIO010000720.1 GCA_026989995.1 Myxococcales bacterium | reverse complement strand
CACCGGCGCGCGCCAGGCAGCCGGAAGCCAATCGGTGGGGCCCGGCCGCGGATGCCCGCGGCGCTCGCCGAAGCGGTCCGCGAGAAGCTCGCGGTAGCGGTCCACCGCGGCGTCGTCCACGCGCCCTCCGGCCTCGGCGATCACCCGGGCCGCGAGCAGCCCCGACTCCACCGCCGGCCGGATGCCCTCTCCGCTGCGGTTGTAGGCGAGCCCGGCGGCATCGCCCACGAGAAGCACACCGCTGGCCCCGAGCGGGCGCGGAGCCTGCTCGTAGAGCAGGTAGGCGTGACCGCGGAGCCGCCGGGGAAGGCCCGGCGGAACCCGTCCGCAGCGCTCGAGGAAGTCCAGGAAGGCGTCGACCCGCTCGGGGAAGCGGTGGGCATCCTGGCGGCCGATGCCCACGTTGAGCCACCGCCCCTTGCGCACCACCCAACCGTAGCCCCGCAGGTCGCGGGCGAAGAAGAGCTCCGGGAGCTCCGGATCCACCGGGCAGGCGGCCTCCTGCTCGGGCTCCATCGGGAACTCCACCTCGCGCGCCACGACGGCCGGCTCGCCCTCGCCCGGCCGCGCGCCGAGCCAGCGCGCCACCGGGCAGAAGTGTCCGCCCGCGCCCACCACCACCCTCGCGGCGAAGCGGCCGTCGACCCGGATCCGCCCCCCTTCCCGGGCGAGGTCGCGCAAGCCCTCGCCGAGCAGGAGCTCCGCCCCCGCCCCGCGGAGGAGGGCCTCGTCGAACTCGCAGCGCCGGATGGCGTAGCTCACCACCTCCCGGTGGCGCGCCTCGGCTGCGGGACCGCCTTCGAGGGCCACCCGGAAGCCGCGAATCGGCTGCAGGACCCGCTCCGCGGCGTACTCGGCGAGGTCGAGACCGAGCTCCTCGACCACCGCCGGCGTGATCCAGCCCGCGCAGACCTTGTCCCGGGGAAAACGCGCGCGGTCGAGCACGCCCACCCGAAGACCGCGGCGGGCCAGGGCCCGGGCGCAGGTGGAGCCGGCGGGCCCCCCGCCCACGACGAGGACGTCGAATTCCCTCACACCGGCTCCGCGGCCGCGGGACCGGCCTCGGACCCGTAGAGATGGGCACGGGTCCAGGGGAGGTGGGAGCTGGAGGGACGCGCGAAGAGGACCTGGTAGAGCTGGCACGAGCCCGTGCGGAAGGAGGCGATCGAGCTCGCCAGGTAGAGGCGCCACATGCGGACGAAGCGGTCGTCGAAGCGCCTGCGGACCTCGTCGGCCACCTTCTCGAAGCGATCCAGCCAGTGCTCGAGGGTGCGGGCGTAGTGGGGCCTCAGGTTCTCCACGTCGAGCACCGTGAGCTCGAAGGGCTCGAGCACCTCGAGCATCTCGCGGAGCGCCGGGATGTAGGCCCCGGGGAAGATGTAGCGCTCGATCCAGGGGTTCATCGGCTGGGGGCGGCTCCGCCCGATGGAGTGGAGGAGCCCCCGGCCGTGGGGTTCGAGGCTCCGGTGGATCACCCGCCCGAGGGTCCGGTAGTGGGCCGGGCCCACGTGCTCAAGCATCCCCACCGACACGAAGGCGTCGTAGCGGCCCTCGATCGCCCGGTAGTCGTCG
>JALSIO010000719.1 GCA_026989995.1 Myxococcales bacterium | reverse complement strand
TTGGGCCAGCATACAGCAACTTTACAGCCGACCGAAGGAAGGAGGCGCTCCCCACCAAACAAACGGAACCGCGACCCGGGTCCGGAACCGGGTCCCGGGATCCCGGAGGGCCGGGAGCCCGGGCGCGGTTGGGAGCCCCCGCCTCTGCGCGCGAGGCCGACCTGTCGCGGGGCCCGGCCCGGGCGGCCGCGAGAGCGAGGGGGGCTCAGCGGCCGGAGCCGACACGCACGGGCATCCGCTCGAAGCCGGTGATGAAGTTGGACGGACGCCGCGGGAGCGGCGCGTCGCCGACGAGCTCGAGATCCGGCATCCGGCGGATGAGCTCCTCGAACATCACCCGCAGCTCGAGGCGGGCGAGACTCGCGCCGAGGCAGAAGTGCGCGCCCGGGCCGCCGAAGGCCACGTGCTCGTTCGGCCACCTCTCGATGTCGAAGCGGAAGGGATCCGGGAACACCGCCTCGTCGCGGTTCCCGGACGGGTACAGGAGCATCACCTTGTCGCCGGCGCGGAGCTTCTGCCCGCGGAGCTCGACCTCGCGGGTCACCGTCCGGCTCATGTTCTGGATGGGTGTCACCCAGCGCAGCATCTCCTCGACGGCGCCCGGCAGCAGCTCGGGGTGGGTCTGGAGCTTCTGCCACTGCTCGGGATGGGTGAGCAGCGCGTGCATTCCGCCGGTGATCACGTGGCGCGTGGTCTCGTCTCCGCCGATCAGGATCAGGAGCGATTCCTGCAGCAGGGCCTCGTCGTCGAGCCGCTCGCCGTCGATCTCGGCATGGACGAGGATGCTCATCAGGTCCTCCGCCGGCGGCTTCGCGCGCCGGTCGGCCACCACCTTGCGGTTGTAGGCGGCGTACTCCTCGAAGGCCTTCATCGCGGCCGCCGCGGCCTCCGGCGGCGCCGTGGCCGAGGTCCCGCGGATCAGGTCGTCCGACCACCGCAGGAGCATGTCGCGATCCTCCGGATCCACGCCGAGGAGGTCGCCGATCATGATCATGGGCAGGTGGGCCGCCACGTCCCACACGAAGTCGAATTCGCCCTTCTCCCGCGCCCGGGTGATCAGGTCCACGCAGATCTCCCGGATTCTCGGCTCGTGGGCCGCGACCCGCCGCCGCGTGAAGCCCTTGTTCACCAGGTTGCGCCGCTTCTTGTGGTAGGGGTCGTCGAAGTTGATCATCGACGGGATGGCCGGCGCATCCGGTCGCATGCCCTCGGCGTTCGAGAAGGTCTTCGCGTCCCGGGAGACGGCGAGGATGTCGGCGTGTCGGGCGATCCCCCAGACGGGGATGTCGCCGGACTCGTCCAGGTACACGGGTGCGTGCTCACGCATCCAGCGAAAGGGAGGATGGGGATCGCCGGCGTAGAAGGCGCCGTCGAGGAGGCGGATCTCGGGGTTCGTCGGGTGGTGGGCCAAGGGCTGCTCCGGAGGCCCGCCGCACACCGTCGGTGCGCTCGCGGGCCTGGTGGGGGACGGCGCGGGGCCGGCCCGAGGCCACCGGCGCGCCCCGGCGCGATCGGGCCGGGGGACTGCGGCGGGGGCTCCCGGCGGCTGGCCCCGATCGGGCGCGATTGTAACAT
>JALSIO010000718.1 GCA_026989995.1 Myxococcales bacterium | reverse complement strand
GGTCGACCTCGAAGCGGGCCGCGAGCGCCACCCGCCCGCCACGCCCGCCTTTCCGGACCTCGTAGAGCTCCACCACGAGGTGGTCCTCCCGGCCGGCGGCCCCCGGCCGGACCGCGACCCGGGCGAAGCCCGGACGCGAGGATGCGAAGAGCCGTCCCAGGTGGATCTGCCGGACGGGCTGCGGCCTCGCACCGGAGCCGGCGATCACCTCGAGGCCGCCCCCGACGGACACGAGCTCGATGGCCTGGAGGTTGTGTTCGTGCCCGGCGAGCCGGAGGTGGACCGGCCGGCCGGACCTCCGGACCGCCTCCTCCACGAAGGCGGTGTAGCGGAGGTCCCAGGGTCGGACCCCCTCCGGGCGCCGGTCGAGGGAGGAGGGCACGTGGGAGGCCAGCACCACGAAGGGCCCCCGCGCGGCGCGCAGGGCCCGGGCGAGCTCGGCGGTCGCGCCGGTGTCGGCCAGCCAGCGGGAGTCGAAGAGCACCAGGCTCAGCCCCGGGCCCACCTCCCGCGTCTCGGCCGTCTCCGGCGGCGGCTGCCACCCGGGCACCAGCTCCGGCAGCGCGGTCCGCTGCAGCTCCGGGCTCTCCGGCGACTTCCAGTCGTGGTTCCCGAAGACCGCATGGATCGGCCGTGGGCTCCCCCCGCCGCCGAGGCTCGGAGGTCGGCCTCCGCGCCGGCCCGGGGGCGTGCCCGCCCAACCGCTCCGGGCCGCGTTCCCCGCGCCGAGAAAACCGTAGGGCTCGAGCAGGTTCGCCCGCGCCCGGCGGGCCAGCTCCTCGGCCCGCAGGCCGTGGGGGTAGAAGTTGTCGCCCAGCAGAACCAGCCCGTCGACCGGTGCGAGGTGGTCCACCGCCGCAAGGCCGGCCCCCACCAGGAGCTGGACGCCCCACTCGGGCCCCTCGGGCGGCACGCCGGTGTCGCCCACGGCGAGCAGCGAGGGCCGCCCCGGGGAAGGGCGGCACCGCTCCGCGAGATCCGCACCGGCGTCCGGTCGCTCCTCGCCCACCGCGCGGAGGACGGAACCCGCGGTGGCGGTTTCCCCGCGCGCGCCTCCCGCCGCCGTCCGGAACAGCAGCGTCCACCCGAGCAGGCCCGTGCCCGCGAGCAGCCCGATGGCGAGGAGAGCCGTCCGCAGCCCGGCCGTCGGCTGCCGGCCCGGCCCGCGCCCGGCCGATCCCCGGGGCGCCCCACGAGACCCGACCCCACCCATGGATGCGAGGTTGCCTCGTCCGGGTGACGAACAAGTGAGACCCGGCCAGCGGGGGTCCCGAGGTGCCTCGGGAATCTCGGCCCCATGGGGGACGGGATGCATCGGTGGCGGGCGCGGCCGGAAGGTCCTCATACTCCGGTCATCTGTCCCAGACATCCTCGGGATCGACGTCGGACCGCTCCCGCCCCGTTCCCGCCCCGGTGGGGAGCGCCGTCGGGCGCGGCGTCCGGGGATCCCATTTCCGGATGCCGCGGCGGGAGGACCCGGTGAAGCTCCTGGTGGTCGAGGACGACCCCACCACCTCCGAATACCTGGAACGCGGGCTCCGGGAGCGCGGCTTCGTGGTGGACCTCGCCCGCACGTGGCA
>JALSIO010000717.1 GCA_026989995.1 Myxococcales bacterium | reverse complement strand
ACCTGGACCACCGCGAGGCCAGCCGCCAGGCGGAGCAGCGGACGGAGGTCCGAGCGGTGCCGCAGCACCCGCGGCGCGAGCAGCAGGAGCGCGGCGAGCAGGTAGGCATTGAGCCGGTGGAGGATGTGGAGGCCGAGGGCCCCGCGCAGGCTCGGGAACCAGACCCCCCCGATGCACGTGGGCCATTCGGGGCAGGCCAACCCGGCGAAGCGGGAGGCCACCAGGCCGCCGAGCACGAGCTGGACGAGGAGCAGCACCGAAGCGAGCACGAGCAGGGGCGGAACGGGAGCCGAGGGGGCCGGCTGCAGGGCTTCCCGCGCGTCGCGGGCGCGACGAAGCCGGAGCCACGCCACGAGCAGGGTCGCGGCGAAGAGGTTGCCGGTGAGCAGGTGCGCCGTGACGGTCCAGGCCGCGAGCAGGTGCCACACCGTGAGCGCGCCGAGGAGGATCTGGATCGCGAGCAGGACGGCGGCCGTGAGCACGGCACCCCCGGCCGCCTCCCGGGCCCGCGGATGGCGGAGGATCCGCGCTCCGATCCAGAGGAAGGCGAGCGTGAGCCCTCCCGCCAGTGCGCGGTGGGTGTACTCGAAGGCCACGCGGAGGTCGAAGGCCGGGACCAGCTTCCCGAAGCAGAGCGGCCAGTCGGGGCAGGCGAGCCCGGCGCCGTGGGCCCGGACGAGGGCGCCCAGCACGATCAGGGAGAAGGTGGCCGCGACCAGGCCAGGCAGAGCCCGGCTTCCGGGAAGATCGCTCACACCCCTCGGCTCGTGGTCCACGGCCCCTCCGGGCGCACCGGGTCGGCAGGTCCGAGGCGGGTGCCCGGCGCGCTCGCGAGACACGGCGGGCTCCGGCCGGTCACACCTTAGGAGACGCCAGGACCCCCCTCAATCGGGAACCCCACGCCCGCGGGGAGCGGTCCGCGGGGCGGATCGTCCGGCGGGCACCCACGGGCGCCGGGCTAGACTCGCGGCGGCGGGGTTCCCGCCCCTTCAGCCCCGGCCGGGCGGCGTCGATACGAGGAGCGTCGGCGCGGCGGGGAGGGCGAGGTCGCGCGCGTGGCCGCGCCCCCGGGCGGGATGGCGCGGTGCGGGCCAGGAGGTGTGATCGTGGAGGTGAGGCAGCCGGAGGAAGGAGCCGCCCGGGATCCGCGCCTGCTGCGCGACCTGCTCGAGCGCTCCTGCGCCCTCTCGAGGCAGCACCAGGTCCCGACCGTGGTGGTCGGCATGGCGGGTCCGGAAGGCGAGCTCCTGCTTCCGGATCTCTTCCGGTTCCTCGAGGGCTCGCTACGGGTCGAGGACGCCATCTTCCGGCTGACGAGGGAACGGGCCGTCCTCTTCCTGGCGGATGTGGACGAGGCGGGTGCCCGGCGCGTGGTCGACCGGCTCGTTCGCGGCTTCGAGGAGCACTTTCCCAGCGCGCGCCCCCCCGACCTCCAGCTCGGGTTCTACGAGGTCCCGCCCTCCTGCGGCGAGCTGCGCCTCAAGGACGTGCTTCCCGTGGTCTTCCCGGCCGCGGACTGAAATACCACCCACCCCCGCGTCGTACCCGGCCCCACCGGCGCCACGCCCGGCCGCGGGACG
>JALSIO010000716.1 GCA_026989995.1 Myxococcales bacterium | reverse complement strand
CGACGAGGCCGAGGCGCGCGAAGTGGCACGGCGCATCGCGGCCCTCCTCGAGGGGGAGGAGGTGCGCCCCGAGGAGGTCGCCGTGGTGGCCCGCACGCCCGGGATGCTGGCCGGCGCGCTGCCCCGGGAGCTCGAGGAGCTCGGGATTCCCTTTTCGGGCGCGCCGGGCTCCACGCTCGCGCTTCCCTTCGCGGTGGCGCCCCTGCGCGCGCTCGCAGACCTGTTGCGGGAGGGGGCGCGGGCGACGGTCGACGCCTGGCTCGACGCCGCCGAGGGCGCCTCGTGGCTGCGCCGCGACGGGTCGGCGGTCCCGGTCGCCGCCGATCTCCGGCTCGCGCTGCACGCGCTCGGTGCGGCCCGGCTCGGCGAGGTGGCCGCGCTCGATCCGGACGCCCACCTCCGCGGGCGCGGGCATCTGCCGCTTCCGATTCGAACCGGAGCCGGCACCGTCGAGGTCGAGGACGGCGGAAGCGATCCGGATTCCGCTGCCTCGGTTCGCGCGCCGGCCGCCCCGGACGAAGGGGAGGAGGAAAACGGCAGCGGGGCGGCCGCGCGGGCACACCGCAAGGGCGGGCGGGGATCGGACCCGTCCCGCATCGAGCGCCGCTGGCTGCCGGGGGATGTGCTCCGCGCGGCCGTGGAGGCGGCCGGACGGCTCCGCGCGCGACTCGATGCGTGGTCCCCGGAGCCGCGCCCGGGGCCCGAGCAGCTCGAGCTTCTCGAGTCGGTCCTCGGTGAGCTCGGCCTTCCGGAGCGGTTCGAGGGCGCGCTCGAGCGCATCCGACGGGCCCTCCGTTTCCGGCCGCGGAAGGGGTCTTTCGCGCTCACCCGGGCGGAGGTCGCCCTCCTCGTGGACGCCGCCTGCGAGGCGGTTCCGGGTGCTCCCCTCGGCGGCGCAGGGGGTGGGGTCCAGCTTCTCGGGGCCATGGAGGCTCGGGGAGCGACCTTCGCCCACCTCTTCGTGGTGCGCCTGTACCGCGGCGCCTTTCCCCGGCTCGCGACCGAGGACCCGCTGCTCCCGGACGCGATTCGCGGCCACCTGCGCCAGCTCCTCCCGGACCTGCCCGTGAAGGAGCGCTCCGCGGAGGAGGAGCGGTACCTGTTCGCGCAGCTGCTGGGGAGCGCCCCGGAGGTGACCCTGAGCTACGGGGTGCTCGACCGCGAGGGACGTCCGAGAGCGCCCTCGCCGCTGCTCGACCGGGTCCGCCGGGAGCGCGGGCTCGACTTCGAGGAGGCGCCGCCGGCCGACAGGCCGCCGGAGGACGGGCGGGCGCGCCAGCCGGCGCGCCGGTGGGCGCGGTGGGCGGCGCTCGCCCGTGCGACGCCCTGTGCCCGTGCCGCGTTTCGGGTGGCGGCGGCGTCGACACAGCCCGCCGAAGTGCTCGCGGAGCCGGATCGGAGCCGGCTCGGCGCGGCGCGCTGGGCGGTGCTGCGCGCGCTCGAGCCCCCCTTTCGCGACGCGCCCGTGCGCCTGTCTCCCTACCTGGGGCGGGTCGGTGCGGTGCGCGATGCCGCCGATCCGCGCACGGGGCCGCTCTACGTCACCACCTGCGAGGAGCTGGCCCGGTGCCCGTGGCGGGCCTTC
>JALSIO010000715.1 GCA_026989995.1 Myxococcales bacterium | reverse complement strand
TGCCGGCGCCCGTGCGCGGCGGGATGCCGAGACGCCTTTCCACCTCGAGGATCCGGAGCGTGGTGCGGAGCACCGTGTCCGGGTTCAGGCTGATCGAGTCGATCCCCATCTCGACGAGGGCCTCGGCCACCTCCGGATGGTCGGAGGGCGCCTGCCCGCAGATGCCCACGTGGCGCCGGTTCCGGTGGGCACCCTCCACGGCCTGGCGGATGAATTCGAGCACCCCCGGGTCCCGCTCGTCGAAGTCGAAGGCCACGAGGTCGGAGTCGCGGTCCACGCCGAGGACGAGTTGGGTGAGGTCGTTCGAACCGATCGAGAAGCCGTCGAAGAGCTCCGCGAAGGCGTCGATCTGGATCACGTTGTTGGGAATCTCGCACATGACGAAGACCTCGAGGCCGTCCTCACCCCGCCGAAGCCCGTGCTCGGCCATGACCTCGAGGACCTTCCTGCCCTCGGGCACCCGCCGACAGAAGGGGACCATGAGCCGCACGTTGGTCAGGCCCATCGAGGAGCGCACCCGCCGCATGGCAGCGCACTCGAGCGCGAAGCCCGGCGCGTAGGCCGGGTGCGCGTAGCGGGCGGCACCGCGGAAGCCCAGCATCGGGTTCTCCTCCTCCGGCTCGAAACTCCGCCCGCCGAGAAGCGCCCGGTACTCGTTGCTCTTGAAGTCCGAGAGACGGACGACGACCGGCCTCGGGTAGAAGGCCGCCGCGATGGTTCCCACGCCCTCGGACAGACGCTCCACGAAGAAGGCCGCGGGCGTCTCGTGGTGACGGATGCGTGCGGCGATGGCCGCGCGCTCGGCCGCGTCCTCCACCCGCTCGGGGTGGAGGAGCGCCATCGGATGGATCCCGATGGATTCGTTCACGATGAACTCGATCCGGGCCAGCCCGACGCCGTCGCAGGGAATCTGCGCAAGGCGAAAGGCCAGCTCGGGGTTTCCGAGGTTCACCAGGATCCGGGTCGCCGGCCGCGGCAGGCTGCCGAGGTCCACCCGCTCCACATGGAAGGGCAGGCGTCCCTCGTAGACCCGCCCCGTCTCGCCCTCCGCGCACGATACGGTCACCTCCGGTCCCGTGCGCAGGACCTCCGTGGCGCCGCCGGCCCCCACCACGGCGGGAATCCCGAGCTCGCGGGAGACGATGGCCGCGTGGCAGGTGCGCCCACCGCGGTTGGTCACCACCGCCGCGGCACGCTTCATGACGGGCTCCCAGTCCGGGGCCGTGGAATCGGCGACCAGGACCTCTCCCTCGCAGAAGGACGGAAGCTCGGAGGGATCCGAGATCACCCGGACCGGTCCCGCCGCCACCTTCGATCCCACCGCCCGACCGGTGACGAGCACGCGCCCCCGCACCTCGAGGCGGTATTCCTCGAGCACCGCCTGGCTCCGGCGGGAGGCCACCGTCTCGGGCCGTGCCTGCACGACGTAGAGCCTGCCGTCCTGGCCGTCCTTGGCCCACTCGATGTCCATGGGCCGGGGCTGGCCGGCCCGCTCGCTGTAGTGGTCCTCGATGGCGACGGCGAAGCCCGCGAGCTCGAGCACCTCCTCGTCGGAGATGCAGAAACGCTCCCGCTCGGCGGGCGTC
>JALSIO010000714.1 GCA_026989995.1 Myxococcales bacterium | reverse complement strand
CCGGCCGCCGGCGGGAGGCACAGTACGGCGCCTTCTGGAGCATCGTGCCCAAACTGGTGGCGATCCCTGCGGCGGCGATTCCCGTGGCCATCCTCGACGCCCTCGGCTACGTGCCCAACCAGCCGCAGACCGAGCCGGTGCAGACGGCGATCCGGGTCCTCTTCGCCCTGGTTCCCGCGGCCTTCGCAGGCCTCGGGTTCCTGATGGCCTGGCGTTTTCCCATCACCGAGGCGGTCCACCGGCGGATCCTGGAGGGAATCGCGCGGCACCGGGCGGGACGGACCGTGCGGGACCCGCTCACCGGGAGGACCCTGCCGCCGCCCGGGGAGAGCGAGGTCCCGGAGGAGCTCGGCTGGTTTCTCGACCACTTCTCGGGGCGCGAGCTCGTGCGGGCGGTCGAGACGGGGTGCCGGAGCGCGGTCCGGGATGCGTGGCGCGCCGTGATCCTCTCCGCGGGGAGCTTGGCCGTGCTCGCCCTCGCCGCCGCCCGGGACATCTCCCGCACCGGGGAGGACCCGTCCCTCTGGGCGGCACCCCTCGTCGCCGGCGCCGGGCTCGCACTGACCGCCCTCGCCTTTCACGCGCTCCGGGTGGGGCCCGCGCACCGGCTCCGGCGCGCGCCACCGCCGGCCGAGGTGATCCGGGCCCACCTGCGAACCCTCCGGCGGGACGCCGCCTGAGGAAGGCCGCGCGCCGTATCCGGGTTTACAGCGTGGCCGGGCCGCGCGAGACTCGCCCCGGCGGCCGTTCGGGCCGGCGCCGGGCAGGCCGGGCAGCATCGGGCAGGCCCGGAACAGGACCGGGCAGGCCCCGGCAGGACCCGGAGCTTCGGGAGGTTCGGAATGGCGACGCTCACCGAGCGCATGATCGGCGCCGCGCGCCTCGACGCGCAGACCTACGAAGAAGTGGAGCACGACGAGACGGCCACCAGCCAGGCGATGCTGGTCGTCGTGCTGGCCTCGCTGGCCTCGGGCGTCGCCGTCTTCGGGCAGGCGGGGCTCCTGGGGCTCCTGCTCGGCACGGTGATGTCCCTGGTGGGCTGGGTCATCTGGGCCGCCATCGTGTACTTCGTGGGAACGCGGATCCTGCCGACCGCCGAGACCGAGGCCGATCTGGGCCAGCTTCTGCGCACGATCGGTTTTTCCGCCTCCCCGGGCCTCCTGGCCGTCTTCGGCGTGATCCCCGGCCTCGGGGCGTTGATCCGGATCGTGGCCTCCCTCTGGCAGCTCGCTGCGATGGTGGTGGCGATCCGCCAGGCCCTCGACTTCGAGAGCACCGGGCGGGCCGTCGGTGTCTGCCTGATCGGCTGGCTCGCCTATCTGATCTTCAGCTGGGTGGTGCTGGCCGTGCTCGGCATCGGCGCGGCCGGAACCGGAGCCATCGGCCACTAGGCTGAACTATGTCGGAATGGTGTTGACACCTCGGACTCCAACGGGCTGAGGGCCAGAGGACCGGTTCTCCTACGTCCTTGTTGCCACGCAGGAACAAAGGAGACGGTCCAATGACCCTCGAGGACAGGGTACAGGCCCAGCGCCGTCACGTCTTTCGCCGCGCCCAGGAGCTGGGCAACGTCAGCGCCGCCTGCCGGG
>JALSIO010000713.1 GCA_026989995.1 Myxococcales bacterium | reverse complement strand
GGGGCGTGGGCGGAGCCATCGGCCCGGCGGCGATCGGGACCGCTCACAGGGCGCCGTCTCCCCGGCCGCGCGCGGACCGCCGCCCGCCGGCCTCGTCGGAGCCCGCAGGGCGGGCTGTCACCCCCCGTCGGTCCGTCACGAGTTCGGCCCCGATGGGCTCTCCGCCACGGGCGCCGCTTCCGCCGCACCCGGTCGCGGGTGCGCAGCCGCCCGCTTGAAACCGAGTTCCGCATAGAGATCGAGGTACCTCTGCGTCATCGCCTCCACCGAGAAGGCCCGGACCGCCCGCTCATGGCCGGCCCGCCCGAGCGCCTCCGCCCGCTCGGGCTCCGCGAGAAGCCCGCGCAGCGCCCCGGCGAGCGCCTCGGGATCGCCCGGCGGCACCAGCACGCCCGAACGGCCGTCTTCGACCGCCTCCGGGATGCCGCCCACCCGGCTGGCCACCACCGGGAGACCCGAGGCGAGGGCCTCGAGGACCGCGAGGGGGAGGCCTTCCGAGCGAGAGGGGTGGACGAAGAGGTCGGCGGCACGGAGGAGCGAGGCGACGTCGTCCACGACGCCGAGGAGGTGGAGGCGCGGCCCCAGGCCGAGCTCGGCGGCGAGTGCCCGCAGGCGCGCCTCCTCGCCGCCCCGGCCGGCGATGGCCACGCGCGCCCCCGGGACCGCCGGAAGCGCCCGCAGCAGGGTCGCGTGGTCCTTCACCGGGTAGAGGTTTCCCACACAGACGAGAAGCGCGTCCTCGCCCGGCAGGCCGAGCGCACGTCGGAGAACCCGCCTCGCCTCGCGGCCCCGGTCGGGGGGCTCGGTGGAGACCGGAACGCCGTTGTGGATCACCGGGAGGTCGCCGGGGGTGCGTCCGAGCGCGGGCGCCACCGCGGCCGCGAGGTCGCGCGAGACGGGGACCACGGGCATGCCCAGCCGCATGAGCAGCCGCCAGGCGAGCGCCCGGCGCCGCTTCGCGACCCCGTAGGCGGAGCCGTGGAGCGTCGCGAGCCGCGGGATGCGCGCGAGCATGGCGGCGGCACCGCCGTAGACCCCCATGGCGAATTCGTGGGCGTGCAGCAGGCCGCAGCCGGCCCGGCGGAGCTCCCGGGCGAAGCGGAGGACGAACCCCGGATCGAGACCCGGGCGCTGCGGGACGACCCGCACGGCGAGCCCGCGCTGCGCGGCGTGCTCGGTCATCCAGCCGGGTCGGAGGGCGAAGACCACCGGCTCGTGACCCGCCCGCCGCAGACACCCGGCGAGCCGCAGCACCATCTGCTCGGCGCCCCCGGGGCCGCTGCTCTCCAGGGCCAGCGCGATCCGCCCGAGGGACGGGGGAAGTCCGCTCAAGGTGACGCCTCCGGGCCGGCTCCGGAGAGAAGGATCGGGGTGGCGTCGGCGGCGGACCGATGCAGGGTCCCGGGGAGATCGAGGGGCCCGCCGGCCAGGGCGCGCTCGAGGGCCCGCGCCAGATCCGGAGCCGGCACCGGCACCACCACCCGGGTGCCGGCCAGCCGCGGCGGCAGCTCCGGCGCCGCCACCCGGACGCGCAGCAGCCGGCCGGAGGGCCCGCCGGACGGCTCGAGGGCCGCCGCCACCACCGTCCGC
>JALSIO010000712.1 GCA_026989995.1 Myxococcales bacterium | reverse complement strand
GATCCGGAACGCCGCGGAGCAGGGGCGGCGGGCCGTGGAGGCGATCCGGAAGCTCCCCGGCATCGGCGAGGGAGACCGGCTCGACCTCGTGGTGGTGGGCGCCGGACCCGCGGGCATCGCGGCCTCGCTCACCGCCCTGCAGCACGGCCTCCGATTCGCCACCCTCGAGCAGGACACTCTCGGCGGAGCCATCCGCCACCATCCCCGGGGCAAGGTGATCGTGCTCCACCCGGTGGAGTTCCCGCTCGTGGGCCGGGTGCGGATGCGCGAGATGCCGAAGGAGGAGCTGCTCCGCTTCTTCGAGGCCGTGTGCCGGGACACGGGGCTCCGCATCCGCGAGCGGGAGCGCGTGGATCACATCCGCCCCGAGGGAGACGGCTTCGCGGTCCGGAGCTCCTCGGGATGGCTCGCCACGCGCGCGGTGCTGCTCGCCGTGGGCCGCCGGGGAACCCCGCGCCGCCTCGGGGTCCCGGGCGAGGAGCTCGGCAAGGTGGTCTACCGGCTGGCGGAACCGCGGCAGTACCGCGGCATGCGCACCCTGGTCGTGGGCGGGGGCAACAGCGCCCTCGAGGCAGCCATCCAGCTTGCCGAGGAGGCCGCCTGCACCCCGACGCTGGCCTACCGCGGTCGGACCTTCGTGCGGGCCACCCGGGCCCACCGGGATCGGGTGTTCGAGCTCGCGGCGGCCGGGAGGATCGACCTCCGGCTCGAGACGGAGGTGGAGGCGATCGAGGCCTCGCGGGTCCGGCTCCGCACGCCCTCGGGTCCGCTGTGGCTGCCCAACGACGCCGTGGTCGTCTGCGCCGGCGGGGTCCTTCCGACGGACTTCCTGGGGCGGATCGGGGTCGAGGTCGAGATCCGCCACGGGGAGCCCTGGGTCGCATGAGCGCCCGATGCAACGCGCGGCGGATTCTCCAGCTGCTGCTCGCGGCCATCGCGCTCGCGGCCTCCCCGGTCGCCGGGCGCGCGCAGGAGTCCGGGGAGTCGGCCTGGCGCCGGGCGATCCGCGCGCGGGACTTCGAGCGCGCCGCCGCGCTCGCGCGCGAGGCGGCCCTGGCCGGTGATCCGAGGGCAGCCTTCGAGCTCGCAGGCCTGCACCGGGCCGGCCGGGGGGTCGCCCGGGACGTCACGGCCGCCGAACGGTGGCTGCGGCAGGCGGCGGACGCGGGACTGCCCGAGGCCCGCTTCGCCCTCGCCTGCGCGATCCTGGCCCGTCCGCACGGCGAGGCCGAACGCGAGGTGGCGCGGGGCCTGCTCGAGGCGGCGCGGGCCGACGGCTTCGCTCCGGCGGAGGCGCGGCTCGCGAGCCTCCGGGAGGGGGACCGCCAGGCCGATCCGGAGCTCGCGCTCCGCCGCGCCGTGCTCGCGGGGAGCCCGGGCGGCGTTCGGGCCGCCCTCGAGGGGGGCGCCGATCCCCTGGCCGTGGAGCTCGACGGGGCCCCGGCCCTGCTGGCCGCCGCGCGCCGTGAGGACCCGGGGCCGCTTCGGGTCCTGCTGGAGTGGCTCGGGAGCCGTGCACCTGCACCGCTGCTCGCGGATGCCCTCCGGGAGGCCGCCCGCGCCGGGCGCACCGATGCGGTGGCCGCGCTGCTGGA
>JALSIO010000711.1 GCA_026989995.1 Myxococcales bacterium | reverse complement strand
CCCGGGTCGTGGACAACGTGGTCAACTCGAACCAGGGGCGCGGCATCGCGGTCGGAGCGGGCTCGAACGTCACCGGCAGCGCCGCTCGCGGAAACGCGGGCTTCGCGCTCGATGCGACGGGCGAGGCCAGCGTCGGCTACGCCGGAAACGTCTTCTCCGCGAACAACGCCGGGAACGCGAACCCGCAGGTCAGCGGCGGCCTCGATCTGGGCGGCAACCTCTGCGGCACGACGGCAGGCTGCCCCTGATCATCGCGCCCCCGCGGGTCGCCGAATGAGCACCCGACCTGGCTCACGCGCTCAGCGCGTCAGCACGCCTCGCGCGTCGGTCGGCGCCGGCGTGATCCGGTCCACGTCCGGCTGGATGCGGATCGGGCCTTCGCCGGGCTCGGGCCGCGGCTGGGGCGCGGGCGCCGGCGGCGGAGGGGTCGAGGGATCCCGGACGACGGCCGGACGACCGGTCCCGGGCTCCGGCGGGCGCGGCGAGCCGGCCCGCGGGACGTCCCGCAGGATCGGCAGCGGCGGCGCCACCGGCGCCCGCATCCGCGCTGGCGGCAGGGCGATGCGCTCGGCGCGCAGCGCCCGGGCGGTCGAGCGGCCCTGCACCCAGACGCGGGTGTCCGGCTCGAGCCGCGGGGCTCCGGTGGCTCCACCCGGGAGCTCGACCGAGAGGCTCCCGAGACGCAGCGTGGCGTCGTCGGCACGGCTGACGAAGCCTTCGACGGACAGCTCGGCCACGCCGTGGGCCCGGGCCAGCTCGGCCACGTCCGGCAGGCCGGCGCGCGAGGCGCCGGCCTGCTCGAGCCGATCGATGCGCGTCGCGAAGATGCGTCGGTCCGCGTCCTCCAGGCCGCTGACCGCGACCATCTCGCCGACGCGCAGCCCTCGGGGATCGAGCTGCAGGCCGCTGCTTTCGTCCACCACGAGCACCTCGTCGAGCAGCGTCACCCAGCGCCCGGCCACGCGGATGCGGCGGCGACCGGGGACCACGCGCTGGATGGGCCCGCGCGCGGCCTGCTGCACGGCGACCCGCTCGGCGCGCAGCCCGGCAGCGTCCTCCCGCGCCACGACCCACACCACGTGGCCGACGCGCAGAGCCTGGAGGCCGAGGGGCTCGTCCAGGAGGGTGACGGGGGTCGTGTCGTCGAGCTCGATGCGCCGCCCGTTCACGCAGATGCTGCCGAACGCGGTGATCGTGCCGAACAGGCCCGTCCCGCCGGTGCCCTCGCCGCCGTGACCGGTTCCGCCGATGCCGTCGCTACCGGGATCGCGGCCCGTGCCCCCGAGCCCGTCGGGCTCGAGCCCGGTGCCTCCCGCGCCGTCCCCGGGCTCGGCGCCCTGCGGCGCCGTCATCGCCAGCCACTCCGCGCGATCCGCTCCGCAGCGGTCCTGTGGGGACGAGGTGATCGGCGCGAGGGCGAGCCAGAGCGCGCCCACGACGCCCGCCAGGCGACGCGCGGCGCGCATCGCACGACCTCGTCGTCGCCGTCGAGGCCGGGTCGATCGGCTCCGGGGTCTCCGGGTCCTCGTCGGGTCCGCGGAAGAAGTAGAAGCCGAGGGTCATGCGCTGTTCTCCGCCTCCGTCGCCCTTCAGCTCG
>JALSIO010000710.1 GCA_026989995.1 Myxococcales bacterium | reverse complement strand
CGGTCAGGGTGATCCGACCCTCGAGCAGGAGATCGGCCGGGCTCTCCGGGGTGCCCGCGGTGAGGGAGACGTCGCCGCCATCGCCCCCGGCCAGGAGACTCGCGGACCCCGGGGCCTGGATCTCGGTCGCCTGTGGGAGGTGGATCGCACCGGCCGTGGTCCGCACGTCGACCGAGCCCCCGTTGCCCCCGCTTCCCCCTCCCGCTGCCGCCACGGCGCCCAGGGTGACCGCACCCCGGCTGAAGATCCGGACACGGCCCCCATCTCCGGTGCCGCTGCCCACCTCGAAGAGCTCGAAGGCGACGGGGCCCCCGACGGGGGTGGCGAATCCGACCGTGACCTCGCCGCCGAGGCCCCCGCCCCCGGTGGAGCGGGCGATCACGGCGCCCAGGGAGATGGCGGTGCCGCGGAAGACCTCGAGGGACCCCCCGTCGGCGCCCCGGACCTCGACCCGGTCCACGTCGATGGAGTCCCCGGCGTCGAGGGAGACGGTTCCGCCGGTCCCCCCGAAGCCATCGCTGCAGCAGCCTCCGTCGGACCGGAGGACCCCGGTCATGGTGATGGACCCGGCGGCGGTGAGTGAAATGTCTCCGCCGTCACCGTCGGGAACCGTGGAGCCCGCATCGAGGTCGCCGCTCCCGCGGATCGAGCCGGTGGCGGAGGTGATCTCCAGGGCTCCGCCGTCCGTGCCGGTCAGCACGAAGGCCCCGGCGGACGCCGCGCCGTCGATGAGCACGTCGCCCTCGATGGCGAGCGAGACTTCGCCTCCCCAGTCGCCGGTGCCCCCGGACGCGCGGATCTGGCCGGAGGCGCCCATCGTGAAGCGGCGGGCCGAGATCTCCATGAACCCGGGGCCCACGTCGAGCGTGCCGTTCAACACCACTTCGGAGTCACCGAAATCGAGGAACGAGAAGTCGTCGATCGCGTGGATCCCCTCGATCACGCACGGGTCCCCGGTGCAGAGGTTCGAGGGCTCGGTGCCCGCGGCGGGATGGCCCAGGAGGCTGGCCCACACCGCGATCGTTCCGAGGAGTCGGGTTCGCGGCGGGTGGGGCGGTTCGCGCCGGCTGCCGCGGTGGAGACGGCGGCCCCGGCATCGGCCGGGGCGACCGGGCCAGGACATCGCTTCCATCGAGCTTCCCTCTGGCGGCGGGCGCGCCAACCGGGCGCCCCCGGGGTGGGTGGTCGCGAGCGGGCTGCTGTGTCGGCTTCGGCGGCGGACGAGGCGGCACGCGTCCCGCCGGGTTCCGCGGCGCGGCCACGGAGGGGCACGGAGGGCGTCGGGAGGGGACGGCCGTCGGGACGACGGGCCGCGAACGCCGGGTGGCGGGCCCCGGAAGCCTTTCCGCGCTTCCACGCCGGGCCTTCCGCGCGTACTCTCGGCACATGCATCGGTGGTCGCTCGCGCTGGCCGTGCTCGTGGCGGTGGCGGGACTGGCCCGATGGCCCCGGGCTCCCGTCGTCGTCGGTCCCTCCCCGGCGCCCGCGAGGGGGGGCGGCGACGCGGTCGCCGGCAGCTCCGCCGGGAAGGCGGTCGAGCCGAGGGGCGGAGGCGCCCCGGGCTACCCGGCCCGCACGGAGGAGGTGCCCGAGGTGGC
>JALSIO010000709.1 GCA_026989995.1 Myxococcales bacterium | reverse complement strand
GGCCGGGCGGGGCGGGGATCTCGACCTCGCCGACCACGCCCTCGACACGGTGGCCGCGCTCCTGCGCAGCTACGGCCGGCACGCCTTCGAGGTGGAGGGCGTCGAACCCGCCCGGGTCCGCGAGCTTTGCGAGCGATGGGCCCAGCACGTGCTCGTGGCCGCGGACGAGCCGGGGCGCACCCGCACCCGGGTGAAGGACGGCGAGCCCCAGCCGCCGCCCCCGGATCGGACGCGGCGCAACTGGGCCGGAGTCCGGCACTTCTTCGAAGAGCAGCGCAGCCGGGAGGAGGAAGGGGCCACCCGGAGCCTGGGCGACTTCCGACAGGCGGTGTGGGCCTTCATCCAGAGCCTCTCCCGCGCCGTGCAGGCCGAGCAGGACGAGACCGGCCTGCTCACCGGGCAGCTCGGCCGCCTCCGGCAGGCAGTGGAGAGGAATGCAGCCGACCAGATCAAGAAGGAGGCCCTCGCCACGGTGGGCGTGGTGAACCGGGTGCTTCACGAGCGCCGCCGCCGACAGCGGGCAGAGCTCGGTGCCCTCGGTGAGCGCATCCAGGCCATGCGGAGCGAGCTCGACGAAGCCCGGGAACGGGTCGCGCGGGACGACCTCACCGGCCTCTCCTCCCGCGGTGCCTTCGACGAGCACCTCGCGCGCGTGGCCGACCTCGGCGTCGTCTTCGGGCAGAGCGGGGTGCTCTTCATGGTGGACGTGGACCACTTCAAGTGGGTCAACGACACCTTCGGCCACCCGGCCGGCGACGCGGTCCTGCGAGCGGTGGCGGGGGCCATCCGCCGCTGCTTCCTCCGGCGCGAGGACTTCGCCGCGCGCTATGGCGGCGAGGAGTTCGCCATCCTGATCCCGGAGGAGGATCCCGAGACCGTGGTCCGTCTCGGCGAGCGGGTACTCGACGCGATGCGCGACCTCGACGTCGAGCACGAGGGGGAGCACATCCGGGTCACCGTCTCGGTGGGCGCGGCGCGCCTGCGCCCCGGGGAGAGCCCGGAGCGCTGGCTCGCGCGGGCCGACGCCGCGCTCTACGAGGCCAAGCAGACCGGCCGCGACCGCTTCGTCCTCGCCGACGGCGAGCCGACGAGCTGAGCCCGCCGGCGCCTTCCGCGCGGCACCCCTGCCCGCGCCTCACCCGCGCAGAATGCGCGCCACCCGCTCGACCGCGCCGAGCACCTCCGCGGGTGGCGCCGCCGTGTAGCACAGGCGCGCGAAGCCGGCGTAGTCCCGGCCGCAGGCGCCCCCCGGCGCGAGGAGCACACCCTCGTCCAGGCAGCGCCCGAGGAAGTTCCAGAGCCCCCCGCTCGCCGGCCAGCGCGAGAGGTCGAGAAAGAGGAAGGTCGATCCCTCGGGCGGGGGCAGTCCGAGCACGGCCGCGACCTCCTCTCCCACCTGCCGGTAGAGGCTGCGGGCCCGGGCCACGAATGCGTCCCCGGCCCGAAGGGCCGCGAGGGCCGCCACCTGGCCGGCAGTCGGCGCCTGGTAGAAGAGGTGGGTGGCGAGCTTCCGTGCCGCCGCCACCGCGTCCCTCGGACCGCAGAGGTATCCCACCCGCCAGCCGGCCATGCCGAAGGACTTCGAGAACGAGAAGACCGA
>JALSIO010000708.1 GCA_026989995.1 Myxococcales bacterium | reverse complement strand
CGGCGCTGTTGTGGCTGGTCACGGACGTGCCCGAGGCCCCCGCGGAGCCTCCGGATCGGCAGGGTACGCCGGGAGACCGGCTTCCGCCGCCGGCCCGGGGGCGCATCCCGTGACCTTTGCTCAGCTCGGCCTCGCGGCGCTCCTCGGCTACCTCGCGCTCCTCGCCGGGGTGGCGGAGGTCGCCCGGCGGGCACGGCGCGACGCGAGCCCCTCCGACCACTTCCTGGCCTCCCGCGGACTCGGAACCGCGGTGCTCTTCCTCACGCTCTACGCCACCGCCTACAGCGGCAACTCGCTGCTGGGCTATCCAGGCGAGGCCTACCGCCGCGGCTTCTCCTTCGTCATGGCCACGGGTTTCATGCTGGCGATCGTGGTCGTCTACCAGCTCCTCGTCCCGCGCCTCTACCCGCTCTCGCGCGCGGAGGGCTTCGTGACCCCCGGCGACTACCTGCGCCACCGGTTCGCGGGCGAGCCCGGCGGCACGGGGCTCCGGCTGCTGGTGGCGCTGCTCATGTCGGTGGCCCTCGCCAACTTCCTCCTCGCCCAGCTCACCGCCATGGGTCTGGTCACGAGCCAGGTGACCGGCGGCATGGTGCCCTACTGGGCCGGGGTGGGAGGCCTGGCCGCGCTCATCCTGCTCTACGAGAGCGTGGGCGGGATGCGCGCGGTGGCGTGGACGGACGCGGGCCAGGGAGTGCTCATGCTCGCGGGGCTCTCGGCGCTCCTTCTCTGGCTGGTGCGGGATGCCGGAGGACTCGCAGCCGTCACCGAGGCGATCGCCGCGGTCCGGCCCGAGGCGGTGGCGGTACCCCCGCGGCGGGAGCAGGTCAACTGGGCCTCCGCGCTGGTGCTCCTCGGGGTGGCCAGCGTGGTCTACCCCCAGGCCATCCAGCGGGTCTTCGCGGCCCGGAGCGCCCGGGCCCTGCGGCGCTCGCTGGCGCTCATGAGCTTCATGCCGCTTCTCACCACGCTGGTGGTCACCCTGATCGGGCTCGCGGCCATCCCGCGCCTCGACGCCCTCGGCGGCGTGGCGGCGGACACCGTGACCCCGAGGCTCCTCCACGCCTGGGCGGCCGAGGGGCCGGGGAGTGCCGCCCTGGCGGTCCTCGTCTTCCTGGGCGCGCTCGCGGCCATCATGTCCACCGCGGACTCGGTCCTCCTCTCCCTCGGCTCCGTGCTCGCACAGGACGTGCTGGGAGGCGATCGCCGGGATCCCGGCACCACGGCCCGGGGCAAGCGCCTCGCGGCGCTCTCGATGGTCGTCGCCACCGCCCTCGCACTCGCGCCCCGCGTGTCGCTGTGGCGCCTGATCGAGCTCAAGATGGAGCTCTTGATCCAGTGTGCGCCGGCCTTCCTGCTCGGCCTGCACTGGGGCGGGCTCCGGGCGCGCCCGGCGCTCGCGGGCGCCCTGGCCGGAAGCGCCGTGGCGGTGGCCGGGGTGCTGCTCGGCGTGACGAGGCCGCTCGGGATACACGTTGGAGTGGTGGGTCTGGGACTCAACCTGGTCGTCGCGTGCGCGGCGAGCGCGCTCGAGGGGCGTCTGGCACCGGGAGCGGGCGGCCATCGCCTGCCCCGCGCGACCGCGCCCCCGCGCGCCCGCTGA
>JALSIO010000707.1 GCA_026989995.1 Myxococcales bacterium | reverse complement strand
ACCACGTCCGGCGCCTCGGCGTCGAGACCCTGGCCGGCCAGGTCTACCTCGAGCCCCACCCCCGCGAGCTGGCGCTTCGCAACCGCGTCTAGGGCCCGGTCTCGAAGCCGGCGAGGCGCGCGGGCACTTCGAGAGGGAGGGCGCGGGCTGCGGGCGATGGCCGTCCCGATGGGGGGCGGCGGGGGGGGCTCGGCGCCCCCCGGAACGCCGCGGCCGCGGAGCCGGAGGTCTCGCTCCGGGGGAGCTCCTCAGTCGAGGCGGTAGCGGATCGGCATCCGCTTCACGCCGCCCAGGAAGCTCGAACGCATCCGATCCACGGGGCCGGCGAGCTCCACCTCGGCGAGGCGCTCGGCCAGCATCCGGAAGGCCACCCTGAGCTCGAGGCGTGCGAGATTCGCGCCGAGGCAGTAGTGCTCCGCGATCCCGAAGGCGAGATGGGGATTCGGGCGCCGATCGATCCGGAAGGCGTCGGGATCGGGGAAGACCGCTTCGTCGCGGTTGGCCGACGGGTAGATCAGGCAGAGCGACTCTCCGGCCCGGATCCGCTGGCCGTGGAGCTCCACGTCCTCCGCGGGGGTTCGACAGAACTGGATCACCGGGGAGGTCCAGCGAATGATCTCCTCCACCGCGGAGTCCACCAGCCCCGGATCGCCCCGGAGCTTGTGCCACTGTTCGGGGCGCTCCATCAGGGCGAGGAGCCCTCCGCTGGCCGCGTTGCGCGTCGTCTCGTTGCCCGCGACGACGAGCAGGAGGAAGTAGGAGAGCAGCTCCCGCGGCGGAAGCGGCCTTCCGTCGAGCCGGGCGTTGGCGAGCACGCTCACGATATCGTCCCGGGGCGCCTTGCGCCGCTCGTGGGCGAGCTCCAGGAAGTAGGCGAAAAGCGCATCGCGGGTCCGTCGGAGCGAGGCCTGCGGGTCGCCCGGTTCCACCTGGAACTCCGGATCCGTCACACCGACGATCTGGTTGGTCCAGCGGAAGAGGGTCTGCCAGTCCTCCCGGGGGACACCCAGCATGTCGGCCAGCACGGAGAGGGTGAGCGGCGCGGTGAACTCGGCCACGAAATCCCCCTCCCCGCGCTCGGCCATGGCGTCGATCAGGTCGCGGGCGATCCGCTCGACCTCCGGGCGCCTCCGCTGCACGGCCCGCGGCGTGAAGAAGGGACTCGCGAGCGCTCGGGTGGCTCCGTGCTCGGGCGGGTCCATGTTGAGCAGGTGGCGGATCTCGCGCTCGTTCTCGTCGACCGGGGCGCCACCCGGGAAGACCGCGAGCCGGGGGCCGTTCCGGAACAGCCGGGGCTGCTTCGAGATCTGCACGATGTCCGCACGCCGGGTCACGGCCCAGAAGCCCACGCCGTCGGGGACGTCGAACCAGGCGATCGGGGCCTCCCGACGAAGTCGGCGCCAGGCGTCGAAGGGGTAGCCCTGCTCGGCGAAGGTGTCCGGGCCGAGCACGTCCTCGAAGGTCAGGGGTCGGTCGGTGCTCGCAGCCACCCTGTGCTCCCCTCCGCAGCGGGCCTCGGACCCGAGGCAGCCGAACGAGGCTACCGCGTCGCCGCGGGCTCCGCCCCGCCGCGGCGCGGGCCTGCCTCGAGCCCCCGGATCAGGATCTCGGCCACGGCATCGGCGGCCTCGCGGACGCTGCCGCGAAGCGTCCGGGCGGCCCCCGGTCGCGCGAGGTCCCGGCCGAGCCCCCCGAGCACCAGGGCCACCGCCCCCGTGTCCACCGCCTCGATCTCTCCGCGCTCCACCGCGCGGTCGAGGAGCCGGCGGGTCATCGCCACCACGAAGCCCTCGTGGGCGTCGAGGAGCTCGCCGGCGCCCGGAATGCTCGCGAGCTCCCGCGCGTAGGCCGCCGTGCTCGGCTGCACGGCCTCGTGCGCCGCCCGCAGGTAGATCCGGAGGGCCTGCAGGGAGGCCATGTCCCGGCGGAGGGGCTCGAGGGCGGCGCGGCCGATCCGCCGAAGCCGGCGGTCCACCACGGCGAGGACCAGCTCCTCCTTGGACGGGGCGATCCCGTAGAGCGTGCGGAGGGAGCAGTTCATCCGCGCGGCGATCTCCGCCATGGTGAGCTCGCCGAAGCCGTCCTCCGAAAAGAGCTTCTCGAGCTCGTCGAGGATCTCGCGCTGCCTCGCGCTCAGGCGCGCCACCCTCTCCGGGGGCAGGCGCGGGGGCGGCGTGGGCACATCGGGAAAGCGGAGCCGCTCCGCCCCCCCGCCTCCCGCCCGCGCCGCGCGGCTCACCGGAGCAGCGCCTCGGGGAGGTCCACGTACCTGGCCCGCAGCCACTCGCCGAGACCCTTCGCCTGCGGGTCCTGGCGGGTCGAGGCGGCCACGCCCTCCTCGAGCAGTCCCCGAATGACGAAGTTGAGGGCGCGGATGTTGGGAAGCGGGTAGCGGTCGATCCGGTGCTCGCCGGCCTCGGGGAGGAGCTCGGCGAGCCGCTCGGTGGTGAGAAAGTGGTCGAGCCAGGCCCAGGCTTCGTCGCTCAAGGCGAAGATCCCGAGGTTGGCGTCTCCGCCCTTGTCCCCCGAGCGGGTCCCGAACGCGCGGCCGAGCGGGGCCCGGACGGTGGGTCCGCCGGGAGGCGTCGCCCGGGGGCCGGGAGCCGCTTCGACCTCCGCCTCGAGCACCGGCACCACCGAGGAGACGGTCCGCACCGAGCCGTCCGGCAGCACCACCTCCTGGGGCACGGCTTCGGCGGCGATGGCGGCCGCCTGGTAGACCCCGAAGGGACGCCCGGCGCCGGGCCCCGAGCCCACGGCGAAGAAGCCCGGGATGGTGGCGAGGGCCAGCTCGATCATGGCGTTCGAGAAGGCGCGTCCCACCTTCTTCTCGTCCGGGTCCTTCACCGAGATCCGCAGCACCGCCACCGCCTGTTCGTTGGTGGGGGGGTCCTCGTGATCGGTGCGGAGCAGCCGGGTGCGCACCGTCTGGTAGTCCTCGGGGCGATAGGGGCAGGCCTCCCAGAACGCGCGCTCCACGAGCGCCGCCTTCTGCTCGATGTCGAGCCCCGTGAGCGCGATGTTCACGTCGTTGCGGAATCCGCCGTGGCGGTTGAGGCAGACCTTGAGCGTCCTCGGAGGCGGCTCGCCGCGAACCCCGGAGATGCGCACCCGGTCGCGCTCCACCTGCTCGAGCCGGATGGTGTCGAAGCGCGCGGTCACATCCGGTCCGAGGTAGCGGGGCCCCCCGATCTCGTAGAGGAGCTGGGAAGTCACCGTCCCGATGGAGACCTCACCGCCCGTGCCGTCGTGCTTGCCGATCACCGACGATCCGTCCGCGGCGATCTCGGCCCACGGGAAGCCCACCCGCTCCATTCCGGGTACTTCGGTGAAGAAGGAGTAGTTTCCCCCGGTGGCCTGCGCCCCGCATTCGATGACGTGACCGGCGACCACGGCCCCCGCGAGGGCGTCGTAGTCCGTCCGGCTCCACCCGTGATGCCACGCCGCCGGTCCGCAGACCACCGCCGCGTCGGTGCAGCGGCCCGTGATCACGATGTCCGCCCCCGAGGCCAGCGCCTCGACGATGCCCCAGCAGCCGAAGTAGGCATTGGCGGTGAGGAAGGGCGCCGGGTCCTTGAGCGGCTCCCCGGTCTCGAAATCGAGCAGCGCCCCCGCGGCCACGAGCTCCTGGATCCGGGGCATGAGGTCGTCGCCGCGCACCACCGCGATCCGGGGGTGCAGCCCGAGACGCCGGGCCACCTCCGCCACCGCCTCGGCGCAGCCTTCCGGATCGAGGCCACCGGCGTTGGAGACCACCCGGATCTCCCGGTCGAGGCAGGTGCCCATCACCTGCTCCATCTGGGTGACGAAGGTGCGGGCATAACCGCCCCCCGGGCGCTTCGCGCGGGTCCGGGCCAGGATCAGCATGGTGAGCTCGGCCAGCCAGTCGCCGGTGAGCACATCGATGGGTCCCCCCTCCACCATCTCCCGGGCCGCGGAGAGGCGGTCCCCGTAGAAGCCGGAGCAGTTGGCGATGCGGATCGGTTCGGCCATCAGGATCCTCCTTCGCCGCCCTCGGGCTCGACCACCAGGAGCAGCGTCCCCGCCTCCACCTGGTCGCCCTTGGCCACCCGGAGCTCCGCGACCACACCATCCTGCGGCGCACGGATCGGGTGCTCCATCTTCATCGCCTCGAGCACGACGAGCACCTCGCCGGCCCGGACCCGCGCTCCCGCCGCTGCCCGCACCTCGAGGACGCGGCCGGGCATGGGTGCGACGGTCCCGCCCACGACCTCGTCCTCGCCCGGGACCTCGAAGCGGGGTTCGACGGCGAACTCGAGGTCGCCGCCCGGCATCTGCACGAGGGCGAGCTCCCCCTCGCGGGTGATGCGCGCCCGCGTGCGAAGGCCGTCGATCTCGGCGTCGAGGCATCCGGCGTCGGCGGCGTGGACGGTCGCCCGGGGTCCGTCCTCGAAGCGGAAGCGCCCATCGCGCTCCCGGCGATAGCGGACGGCGATGCGTTCTTCCCGGAATCGGAACACCACCTCCTGGGGCGGCATGCGCGAGTTGCGGAAGCCGCTCGGCACCTCGCGGAGCACCGAGGCGCGGGCCCGGTTGGCCGCCTGTTCGTGGAGGGCCGCGAGCCGGGCCGCGCGGAGCACCTCCTCCCGGTCGGGTTCCCTCCGGCGCGCGGGTGCGATCCGGTCGATGAAGTCGGTGGTGGTGTCCCCGGCCAGGAAGGCCGGGCTCCGCAACACGGCGACCAGGAAATCCCGGTTCGTGGTCACCCCCCCGAGGTGGAGCCGCTCGAGGGCCCGGGCCAGTCGGCCGGCGGCCTCGGTGCGGCTCGGGGCGTGGGCGATCACCTTGGCCAGCATGGGGTCGAAATCCGTTCCCACCACGCTGCCGGTCTCGACGCCGGTGTCGATGCGCACGGCGGGGTGGTCGGCCGGCTCGAAGGCCACGAGGCGGCCCGTGGCGGGCAGGAAGCCCGCGCTCGGGTCCTCGGCGTAGAGCCGGGCCTCGATCGCCGCCCCCTCGAAGCGGATGGCCTCCTGGCGGTGCCCCAGGCGTTCACCCCGTGCGACGCGGATCTGCTCCCGGACGAGGTCGATGCCCGTGACGGCCTCGGTGACCGGGTGCTCCACCTGGATCCGGGTGTTCACCTCGAGGAAGAAGAACTCCCCGGTGTCGTCGTCGAGGAGGAACTCCACGGTTCCCGCCGAGGCGTAGCCGAGGGCGCGGCCGAGGCGCAGGGCGGCCTCGCCGAGGGCCTGCCGCAGTGTGTCGTCCACCCGCGGCGAGGGCGACTCCTCGACGATCTTCTGGTGGCGGCGCTGGATGGAGCACTCCCGCTCGCCGAGGTGGACGAGGCCGCCGTGGTGATCGCCGAGGATCTGCACCTCGACGTGCCGGGCGCGTGGCACGTAGCGCTCGAGGAAGATCCGGTCGTCGCCGAAGGCCCAAGCCGCCTCGCGCCGCGCCGCGGCCACGGCCTCGGCGAGCTCTCCCTGCTCGCGAACCACGCGCATGCCCTTGCCGCCGCCTCCGGCGGCGGCCTTCACCAGCAGGGGGTAGCCGATCGCACCGGCCCGCTCCGGATCCTCGCAGCCGGGGAGGGTGGGCACACCGCAGGATTCGGCGAGGGAGCGGGCCGCGAGCTTGTCGCCCATGCGCGCGATGGCCTCGGCCGAGGGGCCCACGAAGGCGAGCCCGGCGGCTTCCACGGCCCGGGCGAAGTCGGCGTTCTCGGAGAGGAAGCCGTAGCCGGGGTGAACCGCGCCGGCGCCGGTCGCGCGCGCCGCCTCGACGATGGCGTCGGCATCGAGGTAGGTCCCCGGGAGCCGCACGGCGAGGTCGGCCTCCCGCACGAAGGGCGCCCCGGCATCGGCGTCCACGTAGACCGCCACCACGCGGAGGCCCATCTCCCGGGCCGTGCGCGCGACCCGGCGCGCGATCTCCCCCCGGTTGGCGACGAGCAGCGTGTCGAAGGAGCGGATGGCGTCGGTCACAGCCGGAACACCCCGTAGCCGCGGGCGCCCTCGATGGGCCGGTTGCGCACCACCGAGAGGCAGAAGCCGAGCACGGTGCGGGTGTCGCGGGGGTCGAGGATGCCGTCGTCGCTGATGGCGCCGGTGGCCTCGAGGGCCACCGAGCCCCGTTCCTGGGCGGCCTCCACCGCCGCGCGGATCTTCGCATCGGCCTCCTCGTCGAAGGGCAGGCCCTTGCGGGCCGCCCGGGCCCTCCGCACGATGGACATCACTCCGGCGATCTGCTTGCCCCCCATGACGGCGATCTTCGCGGTGGGCCAGAGGAAGGTGAAGCGGTTGTCGAAGGCCCGCCCGCTCATCGCGTAGGTTCCCGCACCGTAGGAGGCGCCGATGATCACCGTCAGGTGCGGCACGGTCGAATTCGAGACCGCGTTGATCATCTGCGAGCCCTTCTTGACGATGCCGGCCCGCTCGGCATCGCGCCCCACCACGAAGCCGGTGAGATTCTGCAGGAAGACGAGGGGTGTATCGATCTGGTTGGCGAGCTGGATGAAATGCGCCGCCTTCTCGGCCGCCTCCGGCGTGAGGACTCCGTTGTTGCCGAGGATTCCCACGGGATAGCCGTGGATCCGCGCCCAGCCGCACACAAGCGTGGTGCCGTAGAGGCGCTTCCACTCCTCGAAGCGGGAGCCGTCGACGATGCGCCCGATCACTTCGCGGATCTCCACGGGCCTCCGCAGGTCCGGGCTCACGATGCCGAGCAGCTCCTCGGGGTCGAGGACCGGCTCCTCGTAGGGCAGGGTGGGTGGCGGCCCGGGCTTGCGCCAGTTCAGGTGGGAGACGACCTCGCGGCAGATGCGAAGCGCATCCTGCTCGTCCCGGGCGAGGTACTCGGCGAGACCCGAGACCTCCGCGTGCATCTGCGCGCCGCCGAGCGTCTCGTCGTCGGATTCCTCTCCGGTGGCCATCTTCACCAAGGGGGGACCGGCGAGGAAGATCTTGGACTGCTTTTCGATGACCACGTTGTAGTCCGACATCCCGGGCTGGTAGGCGCCGCCCGCCGTGGAGGAGCCGAAGACCACGCAGACGGTGGGGATCCGGAGCTTGGAGAGCTCGATCATCTCGTAGAAGAAGCGCCCGGTCTCCGCGAAGTGGGTGGTGCGCGCCGGGCGCCGCCGCCGCCCTCCCTCGCCGTCGCCGGGCTCCATGCGGAGGTCCGCGCCCGCGGACTCCACGAAGCTCACGTAGGGGATGCGGTTGTCGCGGGCGATCTCGAGGGCGCGCATCCATTTCTTCGCCACGTAGGGCGTGAGGGCCCCCCCGAGGACCGTCGGATCGTTGGCGAAGATCACGCACTCGATGCCCGCGATCACGCCGATGCCCGTCACGGCGCCGCCGCCGACGGGATAGTCCGAATTCCAGGCCGCGAGGGGGCTGATCTCGAGGAAGGGGCTGTCCGGGTCGAGGGCGAGGTGGACGCGCTCGCGCACCGGGAGCTTGCCCCGCTTCGCGAGGCGCTCGTGGTGCTCCGGGCCCCCGCCGGCCTCGGCCTCCTCGAGGAGGCGATCGATCTCCGCGAGCCGCTCGAGCATCGCGGCGCGGTTCTCGGCGAACTCGGGCGAGCGGGTGTCGAGTCGCGAGCGGAGCGGGGGGGCGAGGTTGGGCTGCATGGCTCCTCGGCGCGGGACGGTTTGACTACCGGTACCAGCTGCGGTAACTGCAGTCAATCCGGATTACCCTCGCCCTCCCCCTCCGCCGTCCGCCGCGCGGTGCCCGGAGGCGGCGCGGGGGCAGGGGGCTCGGAGGAGCCATGCTCGAGCAGGCGCGTGATCTCCTCGCCGAGGTCGAGGAGTTCGATCGCTTTCTCGGGTCCCTCGAACCCTCCGACTGGCAGACCCCCACGAGCTTCCGGGACTGGACCCCCTGGGACGTGGTGGCCCATCTGCACTTCTACGACCGGGTCTCGCTCGTCGCCCTGGCGGGCCGGGAGGCCTTCCGCGGCCGCCGCAGCGAGCTCGTGCGGGCGCTGGCCGCCGGGCGGACCAACCGGGAGCTGGCCCGCCGGGAGCTCGGGGAGCTCCCGGCGGAGGAGCTTCGCGGCCGCTGGCGCGAGACCGCCGGCCGGCTCGCCCGGGAGCTCGGGGGGCGCGATCCCCGCGATCGCCTGCCCTGGTTCGGTCCGGACATGGGCGTGCGGATGTTCACCACCGCGCGGCTCATGGAGACCTGGGCCCACGGCCAGGAGGTCTACGATCTCCTGGGCGCGAGCCGGGAGCCCACCGATCGCCTGCGGCACGTGGCCGAGATCGGTGTGCGGACCTTCGGCTGGACCTTCGTGAACCGCGGGCTCGAGCCCCCCGGGCCGCCCCCCTTGGTCCGCCTCCGGCTGCCGTCCGGCGCCGTCGCCGAGTGGAATCCGGGGAACGAGGCCGACGCGGTGGTCGGCGAGGCCCTCGACTTCTGCCAGGTGGTGACCCAGACCCGGAACGTCGCCGACACGGCACTCGAGGTGAGGGGGCCGGTGGCCACCGCGTGGATGGCCATCGCCCAGTGCTTCGCCGGTCCCCCCGCGGACCCGCCGAGGCCCGGCGAGCGGCTGCCCCGCCCCGCCCGGGCCGGCTGAGCCCCGCCCGGCTGCCGCACCTCCGCCCCGGCGCGCGATCAGGGAGCGTCGAGCACGCAGGGGCGCAGGGTGCAGACCACCTGGCCCGTCTCCAGGCAGGCGCACATGTTGCACCCGTCTCCGGCCGGGAAGCTGCTCCCGATGGGGTGCGGTTCGCCGTCCTGGAGGCAGCAGCGCACGGCGCCGGTCTCCGGGTCGACGCAGCGAGGGGGCAGTTCGCAGACGCGCCCTGGGGCATCACAGCTCGGCGTTCCGTCGCCGCGGTTGCACCGCCAGGTCCCATCGGCACAACAGGTGGCGCCCTCGAAGCAGATCGGATTCCCGTGGGTTCCGGGGTGCAGGCGCGGGTCACAGCAGGGCTCTCCGCGACACGCGAGAAGCTCCTCGCGGCAGACCTCGAGGGATTCGCCGCAGGCCTCCGCCTTCTCCCGGCAGCCGGCGAGGTGCTCGGTGCACTCGCCGAGGTGGACGCGGCAGGCGTGCAGGCCCTCCCGCTGCCTGCGCAGGCGCTCGTGGCAGGCGCTGCGCGCCGCCCGGCACCGGCGCAGGAGCCGCTCGGTCACGGCGAGGCGCTCCCGGAGAGCCTGGTTCTCCTCCTGAAGCCCGCGGATCACCTGGTGGGCGCGCTCGAGGAGCTCCCGGCACTCGGAGCAGTCGGCGGCGGGTGCCATCTCCCCGGCGCCGGCCGCGCCGGCCGCGAGCACGAGGGCTGCGGCGATCCAGAATCGGGAGCCGGGTGCAGGTCGGGTTCGCATGGGAGCCTCCTCGGCGGCTGCGGGCGTCCGCCCGGCCCATCATCCCACGAATCGCCCGGCCGCGGAAGCCCGCCGGGGCGGGACGCCTCCCGACTACCTGTTCCGCGGGGTTCCGGCCGGGGCCGGCGTCAGCCTCCGGCCGCGCCGGAGAAGTGGTATTCGGCGGGGTCCGGGCGCAGGGTCCGCTGCCAGTACTCGAGCAGCGTGAAGGGCCAGTTCTGGGAGACCCGTCCCTTCTCGTTCTTGTACCAGCTTCGCACGTCGGAGGCTCCCCAGGCCATGAGCCGGTTCTGCGCGTCCACGGCCTCGTTGAATGCGTCGTGCACGTCCCGACGCACCTCGATCGAGCCCGCGCCGCGTCGGAGAAGCTCGCCCACGCAGCCGAGGATGTAGCGGACGCCGCACTCCGAGAAGTAGATGATGCTCCCGTTGATGACGATGTTGGTATTCGGCCCGTAGAGGCAGAAGAAGTTCGGAAGCCCCGGGATGGTGATCCCGAGGTAGGCCCGGGCATCCCCCTGCCACACCTCGTGGATCCGACGGCCGTCCCGACCGACCACCTCGATCGGCGTGAGGAAGCGCGACGCCTGGAAGCCGGTTCCGTAGATCAGCACCTCGGCCGGGCGGAGCCGGCCGTCTGCGGTCACGAGCCCCTCGGGAACGATGCGCTCGATGGGCGCCGTGACGAGCTCGACGTTTTCGCGCTTGAGCGTTCGCGCCCAGATCCCGTTGTCGCGGATGATGCGCTTGGCACCCGGGGGGTAGTGCGGCACCACGGCCCCGAGGAGGTCCGGGCGGTCGGCGAACTGGGACTCCAGGTAGGCGCGGAGGAGGACCCGGAGGCCTTCGTTGGCCTGGCTGACCGAACTCCCGTCGGACCGCCAGGCCGGGTCCACGCGTACGGCCTCGAGGGCCGCGTCGCCCATCCGCCAGAAGATGCAGAAGCGGTTCCACTCGCTGTACGAGGGGACGTGGTCGTAGAGCCATCGGAGCTCGGGGGGAACCGGGTCGTGGTAGTCGGGTGTGGGGGCCAGCCAGGCCGGGGTGCGCTGGTAGACGTCGAGGTGCGCGACATCGGGAGCGATCTCCGGCACGAACTGCATCGCGCTCGCGCCGGTGCCGATCACCGCCACCCGGCGGCCCCGGAGCGGCACGCCGTGCTCCCAACGTGCGGAGTGGAAGGCCGGCCCGGCGAAGGTCTCCCGCCCCTCGATGTCGGGGAGGAGAGGCCGGTTGAGCTGCCCCACGGCGCTCACGACCGCGTGGGCCTCGATCTCCTCCCGCGCGCCATCCGGCCCGCGCACCGTCACCCGCCAGAGCTGTTCCCTCTCGGACCAGACGGCACGGGTGGCTTCGTGGCGGAAGCGGATGGAGTCCCGGATCCCGAATTCCTTCGCGCAGTCCTGGAAGTAGCGGAGCAGGACGTCCTGGGTCGAGTAGAAGTACGGCCAGTCGTGCCGCTGGGCGAAGGAGTAGCTGTAGTTGTGGTTCGGATTGTCCACGCGGCAGCCCGGGTAGCGGTTCTCGTACCAGGTTCCGCCCACCTCCGGGTTCTTCTCCACCACCGTGAAGGGCACTCCCGCCTGGCGCAGCCGCCACGCGGCGAGGAGTCCGGACATTCCCGCTCCGATGACGAGCACGTGAAAGTCCCGGTCCGGTGCGATCTCGGTCTTGTGCCAGGTGGGCCCGCGCCGGTCCTCGTGGCGGTGGGAGAGCTCCTCTTCGAGCAGCGGGAGGTACTCGCGCATGGGGACGCCGCCCACGGCGAACTCCATGATCCGGAGCAGATCCTCGTCCGAGGGAGGCGGAGCCGCGCGGGAGCCGGCATCGCGGAAACGGACCAGCGTGCGGTGCGCGAGCCCGCGGATCGCCCGCTGGCGCTCCTCGTCCAAGCCGGCCTGGGGGAGTCCGAAGTGCGCCGGGTCGGGCCGGAACTCCTCGCGC
>JALSIO010000706.1 GCA_026989995.1 Myxococcales bacterium | reverse complement strand
GAGCCTCGACCTGCCCGGAGGAAGGGCCCGGGCATGGATCGACCGGGTCGAGGTCCTCGTGGACCCGCTCGGCTTCCTGACCCGCAGCCCCCGCGCCCGCAACCTCCGCCTCGAGGGCGGGACGATCCACCTCGGGGCGCCCGCCCCGGCGCCGATCCCCGGAAGCCGGCCTTCCGCGATGCCGGCCGCCGTGGAGCACGGCCTCGACATCCTGATCGGCGGCGCGCGCGACCCGGTGGACCCGATCCTCGAGGCGCTCCGCGCGCTGTTCGATCTGCCCCTTCGGACCGCCACGGTGGAACTGCGATCGGTCCGCCTGAGCTTCCGCACCAGTGACTCCGAGGCGCCCCTGGCCGGGCCGGAACGCTTCGCGGTGGTCCTCGAGCAGGGCCGGATCGTGCGCCGGCGGCTGCGGCGGGACCAGCTGCTGACGGCTGCCGGCTGGCTGGTCCGTCGGGACCGCGAACGGGTCCGCTTCGAGCTGCGGGCCCGCCGGGCCGGCGCGGAAACGCTGGAGCTCACGCTCGCGGTGCCGGCGCTCTCCTTCCGCGAATCCGTCGAGGCGCTCCGCCGCGCCGTTCCCGGCTGGCACACGCCGGGCCTCGCCGGCGCCCGCGCGCCTCACCCCGCGCCCGCCACCCGCGTCGAGGGCGTGGTGGGCGGCGTGGCGCGGCTCGAGGTGGACGGCCCCCGGCGGCGGCTCGAAATCGACCTCGTGGGCGAGGAGCTCGGCATCGCCACGGGGGCAACGGAACCCGTGCGGGTGGGCCGCGCGCTCGCGCAGGGGGAGCTCCGGTGGGAAACCACGCCCTCGGGGCCGCGGGCACCCGCGACGGGGTCGCTCACCGTGGACCTGCGCCGCCTGGAGGCCGGGCCGGTGGCGGGCCCCGCGGCCCTGCACGCGCGCCTCGAGCTGGCGCGCGACGCGGCCACGGTGGACGAAGGGTGGCTCGAGGTGGAAGGCCTCGGCCGGCTGGAGCTCGCGGGACGGATCGACCGCCCCCTCGGCGCCGCGGCCCCCACCCACCTCGCGCTCGGAGCCCGGCGCCTGCCCCTCTCCTCCCTGGCCGGCCGGCTGGCCGGGTACCGCCCGGTCGCCGGACGTGTGGCCGCACTCGCACCCGGCGGGGAGCTCGCGGACGTCGAGATCGAGTTCAGGGGCCCCATGGGCGCGCTGGCCGCCCACCTCGGCGAAGTCCGGAAGGAGGCCCCGCCCGCCGAGATCGTGGCGCGGGCCTCCCTCCGGCCCACCCGGGTCGCCACCCCCCGCGGCCCGCTCGAGCTCCGAGCCGACTCGATCGAGCTGCGACCCGGGGCGATGGCGGTGGCCGGCCTTCGGGCACGGCTCGCGGATCGCGAGCTTCCGGCCGTCGATCTCACCCTCTCCGGCCTCGAGCGGCTGGCGGACGCCGACCTCGAGAGCCTCCGGCCCGTCCCCGCCGTCGGCCCGACCCCGGGGCTCGAAACCGCACTGCGCTGGCTGGTCCGGGAGATCGAGCACGCCGACCCGCGCTACCGGCCCGAGCGGATCGACCTCTCGCTGGCCCGGCTCCGGCACCCGGCGCTGCTGCTCCCCTGGGACACGGTCCGCGCCCGGGTGCACCCGC
>JALSIO010000705.1 GCA_026989995.1 Myxococcales bacterium | reverse complement strand
CCACCCGCCCCAGCTCAGGGCGGAGGCGAGGAAGAGGTAGTCGGAAAGCGATCCCGCCAGGCTGAACGAGCCCGCAACCGAGCTCGAGGGCCAGGCATAGCCGAGCGCGATCCGCCCCTCCAGATAGCGGGGGCGCGAGAACCCCGCCGGCGGGGGCTCGACCACCACCGTCCGGCGGTACACGATCCCGGCCCGGGCGAGCCTCGCCTCCACCTGAAACGCGCCGGGACGGGCGGCGTTCCAGGAAAAGGAGAGGGTGGAACCGGGACCCAGCCGGGCCGTTCGTTCCCGCACGACCCGCCCGCCCCGCCGGACCCGGATCGAAAGCGTATCCGTCCCGTTCCCGGCGTTCGTCACCCGCGCCCTCACGGTCACGTATGGGGGCTCGTAGTAAAGCCTCGCGGGAAGATCCAAACGGAGCCCGGGACGATAACCCACGCGCGTCCGGACCCGCGCCTCCGCGCCCGCGACCCGCACGGTGAGCACATCGAGGGTGCCCTCGCGCGCGTCCTCGGGCACGCGGAGGGTGATCGGGAGGTAGCGGGGCGGGCGCACCGGCTGGGGACGGGAAAGAATCGGGAAGCCCGCGCTGGAGCGCACCTCCACGGGGTACGGCCCGCCCTCGCCCTCGACCCGGAAGACGTGGGTGACGAGCTCGCCGGGTTTGGCCTCGCGCTCGGGGGGAGAGGTGGGGTAGACCCGGACGGAGGCGGCCAGCGCGAAGCCGGCGAGCAGGAGAAGCCCGAGCGCCCGCGGCACGAAGGTCATTATCCCCCGGTCCGCACCGGAGGGAAACGCCCAAACGGGGGTCAGGCGCGGCGGAAGACGAGCCCGGAAAGGAGCTCGCGGGCCGGTGCCGGCAGGTGGGGGCTGAGCTCACGAAGGGCCTCTTCGGCCATCGCCTCGGCCCGGGCCCGAGCCCTTGCCACCGCCCCGCTCTCGACGAGGCGGCGGTGGAGCCAAGCGACCTCGGCGGGGTCCTTCTCCGCCCGGGGTTTTTGCAGGATCTTCCGGGCCCTTTCGGCCTCCTCCCGCGGCGCCCTGCGAAGGAAGTCGAGCACGATCAGGGTGCGCTTGCCCTCGTAGAGATCCCCGGCGATCTCCTTGCCGTAGGCGGCGGGGTCGGCCTCGAGGTTCAAGACGTCGTCCACGATCTGGAAGGCGATCCCAAGCCGCTCGCCGGCGGTCTCGAAGACCGCGGGGGGTTCCCTCCCCGCCACCATCGCCCCGAGCCTGAGGGGGGCGACGGCGGTGTAGTAGGCGGTCTTCGCCCGCACCATCTCGAGGTAATCGTCCTCGGTGAGGTCGAAAACGCCCCGCGCGATCCAGTAGAGGTCGAGGTGCTGGCCGTAGGCGGTGCGCTCGACCAGGCGGGCGAACTCGAGCAACACCTCGGGGCCGTAGCCGGCCGCCACCAGGACCCGCCACATCCGGGCGTGCAGCGCGTCCCCGGCGTTCAGCGCGAGGGAGACGCCGAAAAGCCGGTGGAGGGCGGGGCGGCCCCGGCGTTCCTCGCTTTCGTCCTCGATGTCGTCGTGGATGAGCACCCAGTTTTGGAAGAGCTCGAGCGCCGCCGCCGCCGGGAGCGCCTCCTCCCGGCGCGCGCCC
>JALSIO010000704.1 GCA_026989995.1 Myxococcales bacterium | reverse complement strand
GCGTCTGGTACGCCCACACCTTGCGCGCACGCCAGGCCGGGAACGCGGTCACCACCTGCTGGATCTTCTCGATCGGCGTCGGGCCCGAGGCCCACGCTCCCCACCGCTCAGGCCGGCGGTGGACCTCAGGCCGGCCTCCCGGTGCCCGCGTGCCGCGTGGGACGCCTGCCGCGGGGTTCCGAGGGTCTCGCACCGCGGCCCCACCGTCGCACCACCCCGGGACGGGGCGAGGCGCATCGCCGAGGCCTCCCGGGCCGTGAAGGGCGGGTCTTGAGCGCCCGCTCCACCGGGCTTCGCTCCTCGGCGACGCCGATCCCCCTCGCTTCCCGCTCTGTCTCCTGCTCCTGTGTCTGCTCTGTGGAGAGGGGTGCCTACCCCGGATGGGTCAACCGGGCCAAGGGGGACGCCGCAGCGGAGCGCGGGACCCTGACGCCCCATCTCCGGCATCTCCACCAGCCGCTCGAGGGCTTGCAGGAACTCGTCGTAGACGCGCTCCGCATCGGTCCGCAGCTTCGAGGTCAGCGCTCCCTCGGCTCCCGGAAGGAGCCACCCGGCTGGGAGGGAGACGGCTTCGCGGAGCCGATCGGAGACCGGGCGCGCCACCGGGTGCACGAGCCCGCGAGGCCGGTGAGCCCGATCGCCAGGAGCAGTCCGACCCCCGGCTCGGGCACCGGAGGCCCCGACGTGATGGCGCCCACGCCCTCGATGTCGGCGCCCGCGAAGAACAGGTTGCTCTCCTCCGGCAGGACGTCCACGATCCGCACGTAGGTGTAGGGCGTGCCGGGAACGATGCCGGAGCCGACGAAGGCATCGAGGTCGAACCCGGTGGTGGAGGCGGTGGAGTTGCCCACGTGGATCCAGCTCGCCCCGTCGGTGCTGACGAAGAGCTGGATCTCCTCGAAGACGGAACCGCCCTCGAACACGTAGAGGTCGTCGTTGGGGGTACCCGAGGTGGTCACCGAGTTGTCGGTGAAGCGGAGGACGAGCTCTCCTTCCGTGCCGATCGAGACGAAGTCGCCGTCGGGAATCCCCAGAGCGGCGCTGGGGTCGCTGTTCGTCACGGAGGGCGGGATCGGGAAGAAGACGACCTCGTCGGCGAAGGCCGCTTCGCCGGCGTTGAAGGGGATGCCGTCCACGACGATCGGCACGGCGGAGGCGGCGGCCGGGACGAGCAGTCCGGCCAGCAGCGCCCCGCAGAGTGCAGCGCGTACGCGGCGCGCGACCCGGGCACCTGCGAGGCGGAATCGCGCCGGAAGGCAGGCTGTGCGGGGCGCGGGCACGGCGGTGCGCGTCGCCATCGTGGCTCGAGACGTGTTGACGAAGTGGATCACGGCCATTCTCTCCTGGAGTGCGGTCGAAGCCGGATGAGGTCGGCCAGGTCATGACCCGCTACCGGACTCCGGCGGCTCGCTCCTCCCGGTGCCGGGCGCGCTCCAGAGGGGGTCCGCCAGCGGGTCGAGGTCCTCGGAGCTCGAACCGGACGCCGGGAATACGTCCTGCAGGCGCCCGGCCAGCCGGTCACCGTCCGACGGCTCGGTCCAGGCCACGGAGGCCCGCGGGCCCGCCCGCTGCATCCGCCCACCCTGGCCCATCGGCGTTTCTCCCCCG
>JALSIO010000703.1 GCA_026989995.1 Myxococcales bacterium | reverse complement strand
CGACCCGCCGGTGAGTCGCGTGCGCCCCCCGGGCGGCGGGCCGGTGCCGCCCCGGGTCCTCCGTGCGCTCGTCTCGGGCCGGAGCCCGGGGGCGGAGGCGCTCCTTCCCCTCCGGCGCCTCCTCGGCCAGGGGGAAGTCACGCTCCACCGCTCCGGGCGGGAGGCGATGCGGGTGGCGCTCACCCGGGCGGCAGCCCGGACCGGTCGTCACGAGGTGGTGATCCCGGCGTACACCTGCTTCTCGGTGCCGGCAGCGGCGGTCGCGGCGGGCCTCCGGATCCGACTGGCCGACGTGGACGACCGCGGCCGGCTCGACCCGGCCTCGATCCCGCCGGGTGCCCTCGAGCGGGCGTCGGCCGTGGTGGCGTGCAACCTCTTCGGAGTGCCGGAACCGCTCGGGCCGATCCGCGCACGGGCCGAGCCGGCCGGCGCGCTGGTGATCGACGACGCGGCCCAGGCCCTCGGCGGTGCCTCGGCCGAGGGGCCCTGCGGCGGTCGCGGTGCCCCGGCGGTGCTGAGCTTCGGCCGGGGCAAGCCCCTCTCGGCCCTCGGCGGGGGTGCGCTGCTCTGGCCCGCCGCGGGGCCGGATGGGGTCGCGGCCCGGGAGTCCACGCCAGGCGGCCAGGCGGCCGTGCCGGCGCTCGGTGCAGGAGGCCGGGCGGCTGCGCTGCTCCGCGCGCTCGCCTGGAATGTCGCGCGGCGACCGGCGGTGTTCGGCGGGTTGCGCCGGATTCCACAGCTCCACATCGGGGAGACGCGCTTCGATCCCGCGTTCCCGCGCGGACCGATCGCGCCGCCGAGCCTGGCGATCCTGCTCGCCGTGCTCCCGGGGCTCGAGGAGCTCTGTGCGGCGACCGCGCGGCGGGTCCGGGCGCTTGCGGAGCGGATTCCGGGGGGAACCGGCTTCGAGCCCCTGGTGGCCGGGGAGGAAGAGCAGGGTGGGTACCCGCGGCTCGTGCTCCGGGCACCGGACGCCGCCACCCGGGACCGCGCGCTCCGCGCCCTCGCCGACCTCGGCGCCACCGGCCTCTACCCCACGGCCCTCGACCGCATCGAGGCACTCGGTCCCTACCTCGTGCCCGGCCCGGCGCCTCGCGGCGCAGCGGAGCTCGCAGCGCGCGTCCTGACCCTCCCCGCACCGGAGGACGATCGGGAGCTCGACGAGGCCACGGGGCGGCTGGCGGCCGTGCTGCCCCGGCTCGGCTGAGGCCGCCGCCGGGTTCGCCCCGGGGAAGCCGGTGGAGGACCTACCGCGATGCCCGCGCCGCCCCGGGCCCCCGGGCGGCCGCGGAGCCGTGGCCGGCCTCGAGCCCCTCCCGCAGCGCCTCGAGGACCTGGAAGGCGCAGGCGAAGGGGCTTGCGCGCGTGAGGCCGGCCCGGGGGACGAGCAGCGGGTCGTCCCAGGGTCCGACGACGCGGGGGTCCGTGGAGACGGCCAGCCTGCAGCCGGCGGCGCGCGCCGCCTCGCGGGCCGCGGGCGGGCGGTGCTCGGGCCCGCCGTAGGGGTAGGCGAAGGCGACGCAGTCGGCCCCGGTCTCCGCGCGAACGCGATCGACGCTGTCCGCCACCTCGCGTTCGACCTCGGCGGCCGGAAGGTGCCCGAGGTGGA
>JALSIO010000702.1 GCA_026989995.1 Myxococcales bacterium | reverse complement strand
CGATGCCGTGATCGTGGGCGCCGGGATCGCCGGCGCCTCTGCTGCCTTCGAGCTCAAGGCACACCTCGAACGGGTGGTGCTCCTCGAGCGGGAACCGCTTCCCGGCCACCACACCACGGGCCGTTCGGCGGCCTTCCGCGTGGAGAGCTACGGAGGGCCCGTGGTGCGCCGGCTCACCCGGGCGTCGCGGCGCTTCTTCGAGTCGCCTCCGGCCGGCTTCGCCGACCACCCCCTGGTGCACCCCAACCCGGTCCTGTGGATCGCCCGGGAAGCGCAGCGCGCCGCCCTCGAGGCGCGGCTCGCCCGTGCCCGTGCCACCGGGGCAGCCCTCGAGGCCGCCTCGCCCCGGGAGGCCCTCGCGCTCTGTCCGGTGCTGCGGCCCGAAGCGGTCGCCGCCGCGGCGATCGAGGCCGACGCGGACCACATCGATGTCGCGGGCCTGCTCGCGGCCTACCTCCGGGGTTTCCGGGCGCGCGGCGGAACGGTCCGCACCCGGGCGGAGGTGGTGGAGATCCACCGGATTGCCTCCGGCGTGCCCGGGAGCGCTGCCCGCTTCCGCATTCGGGCGGGTGACGAAACCTGGACCACCCCGCTCCTGGTGGACGCGGCGGGCGCCTGGGCCGACGGGGTGGCCCGGCGGGCCGGTGCCCGACCGCTGGGGCTCCGCCCGCTTCGCAGGACCGCCATCGCCTTCGACCCCCCGCCGGGCCTGGAGGTCCGCGCCCTGCCCTGCGTGATCGACGCGGAAGAGCGCTTCTACGTGAAGCCCGAGGGCCGCACGCTGCTCGCCTCCCCGTGCGACGAGACGGAGATGGAGCCCGGCGATGTGCAGCCCGACCCGGCGGACATCGCGCTCGCCGCCGAGCGGGTGATGGAGGCCACCACGCTCGAGATCCGCCACCTCCGCCGCGCCTGGGCCGGGCTTCGCACCTTTGCCCCGGACCGCGCGCCGGTGATCGGCGAGGCGCCGGAGCTCCCCGGCTTCTTCTGGCTCGCCGGACAGGGCGGTTTCGGGATCATGACCGCACCGGCCGCCGCGCGGGCGCTCGCCGGGCTCGCCATCACGGGAGATCTGCCCGAGGATCTGCGCGCGCTCGGGGTCCGCCCCGCGGACCTCGCCCCGGACCGATTCCCCGGCGCCGCCGATCGCCGGGACCCGGGAGCGCCGGCCGGTGCGCCGGCGCCCGCGCCGGACGGCGGCTGAGCCGGGCCCTGGAGCCCGGGTGTGCCGTGACCGCCGCCCCCACGACCTGGAGGAATCATGAGCCGCCTTCCCCACCGCATCGCCCTCGGCGCCCTCGTCCTCGGGGCCCTCGCCTGCGGCGCCCCGGAGCCCCCTTCCGAACCGCGGGCCCGGGAGGCGGCTGGCCCCACGGAGGCGACGCGCGAGATCCTGCGGCGCGCCCGGACCGAGCTCCCGCTCGACGATCCCCGGGACTTCGAGGACGCGGAGCGCGGGCGGATCGCTCCCGGCGAGGCGATCCGTCTCAGGACCGCGGCGGGCGACCGGGTCTTCGACGCCCGGGCCTACGGCTTCGTGGAGGGCGAGGCCCCGGAGACCGTCCACCCGAGCCTCTGGCGGCAGGCCCGGCTGAACCAGGTCCGCGGACTC
>JALSIO010000701.1 GCA_026989995.1 Myxococcales bacterium | reverse complement strand
GAGACTCGCCGGCATGGTGGGAATGCCGGCCGCCTCCTCGGGCGTGAGTGCGTAGATGTTCTTGTCGAGGGGCTCACCCGGATCGATCTTGTTCTCGATCCCGTCGATGCCTGCCATGGCCATGGCCGCGAAGGCCAGGTACGGGTTGCAGGACGGGTCCGGGTAGCGCACCTCGATGCGCTTCGCCTTCGGGCTCGTGGAGTACATCGGGATCCGCACCGCCGCCGAGCGATTGCGGCTCGAGTAGGCCAGGTTCACCGGCGCCTCGTACCCCGGCACCAGCCGCTTGTAGCTGTTGGTGGTGGGGTTGGTGAACGCCGCGAGTGCCTTCGAGTGCTTCAGGATCCCACCGATGTACCAGAGGGCGAGGTCCGAGAGGCCGGCGTACTTGTCGCCCGCGAAGAGCGGCTTGCCGTCCTTCCAGATCGACTGGTGGCAGTGCATGCCCGAGCCGTTGTCCTCGAAGACGGGCTTCGGCATGAAGGTCACCGTCTTCCCGTGGCGCCGGGCCACATTCTTGACGATGTACTTGTAGAGCAGCACCCGGTCGGCCATCTCCACGATGGGCGAGAACTTCATGTCGATCTCACACTGGCCACCGGTGGCCACCTCGTGGTGCTGCGCCTCGATGGTGATGCCGGCCTTCTCCATCTCGATCACCATCTCGGTGCGCAGGTCCTGGAGGCTGTCGCTCGGGGGGACGGGGAAGTAGCCCTCCTTGTACCGCGGCTTGTAGCCGAGGTTCGGCATGTCGCCGTCCATCTCGCGCGCCGTGTTCCAGCGGCCCTCCGCCGAGTCGATCTCGTAGAAGCCCACGTTCGGCCCCGTCTCGAAGCGGACCGAGTCGAAGACGAAGAACTCCGCCTCCGGGCCGAAGTAGATCGTGTCTCCGATCCCGCTGCTCTTCAGGTAGTTCGCCGCCTTCTGGGCGATCCAACGCGGGTCGCGGGTGTAGTTCTCCCGGGTGATGGGATCCACGATGTTGCACATCAGCGAGAGGGTCGGGTGCTTGAAGAAGGGGTCGAGGATCGCGGTCGCCGGATCCGGGATCACGAGCATGTCGCTCGCGTGGATGGCCTGCCAGCCGCGGATCGAGGAGCCGTCGAAGCCGAGCCCCTCCTCGAAGGTCTCTTCGCCGATCTCGTGGAGCGGCACGGAGAAGTGCTGCCACATGCCGGGCCAGTCGGTGAACTTCAAGTCCACCATGACCACATTGTTCTTCCGGGCGAAGCTCAGGACCTCTTTGGGATTCATCGCCTTTCCTTCGTCGTCGAATGCCCGGGCCCACGAGCCTCCCGCGCGGGAGGCCCCGACCCCGGGGCGGGGGGCGCCTGCTCTAGACCGCCTCCGGCCCGTGCTCACCGGTCCGGATGCGGATCACGTCCTCCATGGGCAGGACGAAGACCTTGCCGTCGCCGATGCGGCCGGTGTGGGCGGCCTGCACGATCGCCTGCACCACCTTGTCGACCAGCTCGTCTCCGACGGCGATCTCGATCTTGATCTTGGGAAGGAAGTCCACCACGTACTCCGCCCCCCGGTAGAGCTCGGTGTGGCCCTTCTGGCGGCCGAAGCCCTTCACCTCGGTCACCGTCATGCCCTGCACACCCACGGCGTT
>JALSIO010000700.1 GCA_026989995.1 Myxococcales bacterium | reverse complement strand
CCACTCGAGCCGCATCCCCACCTCGATCCCCTTCCAGCTGTTCCAGGGGTTCGGCGGCCGCTTCACCCCGGCGAGCCCGATGCCCGTGATCCCGTGGGAGACCATCCCGAGCTCGATCCCACAGGCGACGCGCACGTTGTAGGGCTCGCCGCAGACCCCGAGGTCGGCCGGCTCGAATTGGTCGTAGTTCAGGGCCAGCTCGAGGCGAACGTCCTTGAGGAAACCGATGTCGTAGAAGGACCAGGAGGCGCGCACCGCCCAGAGCGCGATGCGCGACTCCTCGAGGCTCGGGAGCGAGGCGAGGGCCAGGTCCTGGGGGTTGAACTGGTCGGTGGTACGGAAGAGCTCCGTCTTGCCCCAGACGATCATCTGCTTGCCGAGGCGCAGCCAGAGCCTCCCCTCGAAGAGATCGAGGTCGAGATAGGCCTCCTTCAGGACGTACTCGTCGTCCTGGCTCGCGCCGAAGTTCCACTCGAGGCGGTTCACCGGGATGTTCTGCGAGATCGGGTCCAGGGTCCCGTGCCGGAGCTCGCGGGCGAGCCCGGCGCTCGGGACGAAGAGCCCCTCGGCCTCCCCGCGCGGCGCCCCCGCGCCCGCCGCGTAGACCGGTGCGGGCCGGAAGGGGAGCGCGAAGGCGCCGCCCGTGCCCGTGAGCGGGTTGAAGTCGCCGGCCCGGAAGGGATTCGGTTGGCTCCGGAAGATGCCGACGGGCTCCACCTTGCAGTCCGGGTTGTGGCGCAGGTCGAAGGACGTCCCCCCGTCCTCCGGGCCCGGCCGCTTCCAGGAGCCCCAGCAGCGCTTGCGGAAGAACTGGCGGAAGAGGTTGAAGGCCGGGTCGTCGCCCGGCGCGAAGGGCGAAGCGCGGACCTGGTCGAGCCCGGTGATCTGGGGAGTGAAGATCCCGCCGAAGGCGGTGTTCCAGAAATAGGTCATCCGGCGGGGCCCCACCGCGACGTCCTTGGAGGCGAAGTCCACGTCGTCGGGACTCAGCAGCCGCGAGGGGCGGCGGTCGCCCGTGAACTGCGTCCCGGAGTAGCCGGAGCGCCGGCCGTTCTGGAGTCGCTCGGGGAGGTGTTCCGCCCGGTGGCCGTAGGCGTCTGCGCTCCGGAAGAGACCGCAGGCGCGCCTCCACACGCAGTCGTAGCGGACCTCGAGGCGCAGGTAGAAGCCGGCCTCGTCGATGATCCAGGTGGGATCCTCGACGAGGTCGCCCTCGATCTCCACCATGCCCACGTGGTACCACTGCGACAGATCCCAGGCGTTCGAGGGATCGAAGTCCTCCCACAGCGACCGCATCTGCATCTCGTAGAAGCCGTGGAACTGCAGGCGGCCGTCGAAGAGCTCGAGCCCCCGGGCATCCGAGCCGGTCGCGGCGGCCAGCAGGACGAGCAGGAAGCCGGGCAGACTGCGGATGCGCTGCCCTCGTCGGGCCGCGCGGGGCGCGCGCACGGGCACGGTTGATCCTCCGGAGCTCTCGGGGGGGTTCGCGTTCGCGCCATTCTGACCGAGAGCGCGGTGGTTTCGCAAGATTCCTGCCGCCCGGGGCCGGCGCGCTCCGCGCCACGGGCCGCGGCATCCCGCCCCCGTGCGGAGCGCCGGGCCGGGCGGCGAAGGG
>JALSIO010000699.1 GCA_026989995.1 Myxococcales bacterium | reverse complement strand
CTCGAGATTCGCGTGCCCGACACCGGACGCGGTTGCCTGCTGGAGGTCGAGCCGGCGCCGTGAGCGATTCCGCCCCGGACCCCGGCCTCTGTGGCCGATGCCGACACGCCCGCCTGCAGGTGAGTGCCCGCGGCAGCCGCTTCTGGCGCTGCGCGCGGGCGGACGGGGATCCCCGCTATCGCCGCTACCCGCCCCTTCCGGTCGCGGCCTGTCCGGGCTTCGAAGCCCGGGAGGCCACCGGGGGCTCTGCTAGGATCGCGCCTGGCCGGGAGGACCGATGAGGCGCTGGTTCATCCTTTCCGCGATCGGCCGCGATCGGCCGGGGCTCGTGGCGGACCTCGCGCGGCTCGTCTACGAGTGCGATGCCAACCTCGAGGACTCGCGGATGACGCTGCTCGGGAGCGACTTCGCGGCGATCCTCCTCTGCTCCGCGGCGGACGAGGAGGCCGGCCACCGCCTCGCCGTCGGCGCCAAGCAGCTCGAACGCGACCACGGCCTCACCATCCTGATCCGGCGCCTCGAGGGCGAGCGACGCCCGCCGGTGCCCGCACCGGGCACGCGGCTCTACCGCGTGGAGGCCGCCGGTGAGGACCGGGCCGGAATCGTGGCCGGCCTGTGCCGGGTGCTTGCGGACCACGGTGTCAACATCGCGGAGCTCGAGACCGAGAGCCGCCCCGGCCCGGGCGGCTCGCCGCACTACGTCCTGCGGATGCGGGTCGAGGTCCCCGAGCCCGTCGACCCCCGCAGGCTCCGGGAGGCGCTCGAGGCAGAGGCCGACCGGCTGGTGATCGACGTGGCGCTCATGCCCGCCGACACCTGAGCGCCGCCGGCTGGCGATCCCACTCCACACGGCGGCAGCGACCGGGCACCCCGCCTCCGGTCCCCTCAGCGCGCTCGCCTCGGAAAGGGAACCGGGTGCCGAAGCGGGCGCCCGAGCGCCTCGAAGAAGTCCTCGAGGAAGCGGAAGGTGAGCCCCCACACCACGTGGCGGTCCGGGTCCCCCACCACGATCCCCGGGAAGGCGACCGGGAGACCCGGACGCCTCCACGCCACGTGGCGGGCGGGATCGAGGAGGTCGCGCAGGGGCACGAAGAACGCGGAGGCCACCTCGTAGTTCGGCCGCAGGGGGCCCGGATCCGGGAGGTGGTACGCGAACGCCGAGATCACCAGCCCCTCCGGCCGCCCGAACTCCTTCAGATCGTGGAGTCGACCGAGGGGCTCGGCGCGGGCCAGCGAGAGCCCCACCTCCTCCTCCGTCTCGCGCTCCGCGGCCCGGCGCGCATCCGCGTCGCCCGGGTCGACGCGGCCGCCGGGGAACGCCATGTGGCCGGACCACGGGTCGTCCTCGAAGCGCGCCCGCTCGATGAACAGGACCTCCGACCCCCGCGCGCCCTCGCGGAGCACCAGGGCCACGGCCGCCCGCCTGTCGCCTTCGAGGAGGCGAGGGTGTCGACGACCGAGCGCATCCCGGATCTCATCGATGCGCGGCATCCCGCCCCGTCCCCGTCGCTCCCCGGCCCGCTCCACCGGCGTCCGGGGTCCCGCACCGGAGCGGAATCTGCACGATCCGCTCCTCGAGCCCCCGCTTCCCTTCCCGGCGCTGGCCGAGCACCACGCTCCCGAGATCGGGGGCGAGCCCGATCCCGGTGGGACTGCCCCAGTCGCCCGCCTCGCCGAGATCGAAGTCGGCCGGCGGGCCTTCGCGGGCTGCCAGACGAAGACCCGTCCCGCGGAAGAGCACCCCGAAGGCGTCGCGGCCGAGCGCGAGGGGAGCCAGCACGGCGCCGAGCCAGCCGGGAAGGACGCCCAGGGCGCTGGCCCGCGATGTGGTGGCCAGCGCGACCAGGCTCCCGTCCGGAGCGAAGGCCGCGCCGGCGTTCCAGGCGATCCCGTCCCCGAGCCCGCGCTGCTCCCCGGTGGCGGGATCGAGGGTCCGCACCTCGAGCGGGCCGAGCGGGTTGCCGCGCGCCAGGAGAAGCGCCCGGGCGTCGGGCGACCATCCCAGGCTGGTCGCGAATGCGGGCCCGCCGGAAAAGAGCACCGACGCGGGACCGAGGAGGAGACCGCCGTGCCCGGTGCGCACGGTGGCCAGCAGGACGTCGGTCCGGCCCCGCCCGCGGCGAGTGAAGACCACCGTCTCCGGAAGCGGAGGCGCCACCGGGATGTCGTCCCAGGCCGGGTGGAAGGTGAGGCGGCGGGAGCCGGGCGGCGGCCGCGCGCCCGTGGCCCGGACGCTGTGGATCTCCCACTGCGCGGGCGCGAGGGTGCGGCGGTGGCGGCTGGTGACGAAGAGCAGGGCACGGCCGCCCGGCACCGGTCGCGGACGCAGGTTGTGACCGGGCTCGCCACAGGTCCAGCATTGGAGCTCCCGGGTGCGAAGGTCGAGGCGGTGGATCTGCCGTGTGCCCGCCTCGTCCGGGGCGTCGAGCCAGAGCACCCGGCCGTCCGGACCGAAGGCCGGATGGGCACCGCGATCGAGCAGCACCTCGGCCGGTCCCGACAGCCGGCAGCTCCGCGCCGGCGCGAGCGGGGTGCGCGCGTCCACCTCGAGCACGGCCGCCGCGAGGCCCCTCGGAGGCGTCGTCCCGGGGCCCGCCACCGCGCCGACCGCCACCGAAAGGGCCACCAACGCGATCGAGGTGGCCGCCACCCCCGCCACGGCGAGGCCGGCGCGGCGCGGGAGCCCGCCGGCCGACCCCTGCGCCCGGGCCCCGAAGACCAGTCCGGCTGCGAAAGCGGCCCCGGCGAGCGCCGCATGCGCGAGAGGGCCCGGGGCGAGGTCGAGCCACGCCGCAACGGCCGCGGGCAGCCCCGCAAGCCCGAAGCTCGCCCCGGCCGCGAGGTGGAGTGGCCGCTCCGGCTCGTCCGCTCCGCGGCGGGCCAGCCAGGAGGCGAGGAGCACGGCCCCCGCGCCGACGAGGGCCGAGCAGCCCGCCAGCGCCAGCCACGGGTTGGCCGCCGCCCACGCCGAGAGGCCCCGGGCGGGGGCCGGGCCCGCGTGCAGGGTGCACCCGAGAAAGGCGACCGCGCCCACGGGGCAGCCCGCCACGAAGACCCACAGCCGCCAGATCACCCGCACTCCCGAGATCGAAACGGAGCCTCCAGGGTAGCCGAGGCCCGGAGACCCCCGCCCCGCCGCGCCACTGCTAGCCTCGGTCCATGCTCCCCGCCCGACGCCTCCCCCCGCGCGCCCGGGCGCTGCTCGAGCTCGCCGCCCGCGACCGGGCGGCGGCCCGGCGCAGCGCCGCGGACCTCGATCCCGATTCCTTCGCGGAGCTGGTCTGCCTGGCGCCCGCGCGCGCTCGGCCCGCTCTGCTCGACCTCGCCCCCGACCCGGCGGCGGTGATCGCGCGGATCCCCGAGGTGGATCTCTGCACCACGCTCGACGCGGTGGGCGTGCCCGAGGCCGGCTGGATCCTGGAGCACGCCACCCCGGAGCAGATCACCGCCTGCGTGGACCTCGACGCGTGGCAGGGCGAGGATCTCTCCCCGGAGCGCTTCGGCCGCTACCTGGCCGCGGCCGCCGAAGCCGGTGACGCCACCCTGCTCCGCCTCGTGCGGGCCGTGGATCCGGAGGTCGCGGTGCTCTACCTGACCGACCGGGTCGAGGTGATCCCGCCCGCCGACACCGAGGCCGCCGGGCCGCCGGAGGGCGCGGTCACCATCGATGGACGCATCTATCTGCGCGCGCTCCGTGCCGGGGACGACCTCGCCGACCTCCTCCGGCTCCTGCGGGTGCTCTTCACCGAAGACCCGCCCACCTACCACCGGCTGCTCCTCGCCCCCTCCTACGAGCTCCGAAGCGAGATGGAGGAATTCGCCCGGCGGTGGCGGGACGGGCGCCTCGAGGACCTCGGATTCCCGCCCCGGGAGGAGGCCCTGGAGCTCATCGCCCACCTGCCGCCCGAGCACCTGGCTGACTGGTCCGAGCGCCCGACGGCGCTCGAGACCGATGCGTGGCGCCTGCCGGTGTGGCTTCCCTCCCTCCCGGTGGAGGAGGACGCGCGCCACCCGATCTTCCGCGCCGCCGCTCGTCTCGACCGGGGCGAGCGACAGGCCTTCTTCTACGCCTTCGTCGCGGTGGCCAACGCCCTCGCCCGCGCCATCGGCCTGCCGCTCGGCGAGGCCGACTCCCTTCCGGGCGCGGTGGAGCGCGCCGCCGAGCTCGCGAGCCGGGGCCTCGGGCACATCGCCGAAACGCGCGACGCAGACGAGGTGGAGGTTCTCCGCCGGGTGCCGCTCGCGCGCCTGGTCCGCGTGGGAGCCAACCTCGAGCGCGCGGCGGGCGGAAGGCCGGCTGCGGGGCTCGCGACCGCGGGCCCCGGATTCCCGGAACCCCGCTAGGCCCCGCCCCGGCCCCGTCGGGCCGCGGAGCCGCGCCCACGCGGAGCGGAGTGGAGTCCGTGCACTTCGCAGCAGAGCCCACCCGCGGCGCAGCCGAGGCCACGTGCGCCCCGGCGGAGGCCACGCGCGGGCACCCCCCGGGAGCGCCGCAGCCGGCGCATCCGCGAACCGCGGCCTGCCGCGCGCGGGCGGGCGCAACCGGGTGGGACCGAATGGGATGGGACGGAACCGGGCGGGCGCTTCCGCCGGAGGCGCCGGCGGGGGGCGCGCCGTGGCGCCCCCCGCTGGCGGGTGAGCGGACCTAGAGGTCCACCGCCTTGAGCGTCTTGCGCTTGTTGCCAAGCGCCCGCTCCTCCGCGGCCTTGATCAGCTCGCGCACCTTGGCGTCGAGGGCCTGGTAGAACTCGGAGCCCACGTTGCACTTCCGCACCGTCGCCTTCGTGCGGGCCTTCGAAATGATCAGCTCCGCCGGACCGCGCTTCGCCGCGCGCCGCGCCGCCTTCTTCTTCTTTCGAGCAGCCATGCTCTCCCCTCCAGTCGGAGCCCCGCCGCGGCATTCCGGCCGCGGGGTCCGGGACTCGCGTCTTGCTCTTCCGCCCGCGGCGCGGGTCGGTCGCCGCCGCGGAGCGAGCCACCCCCCCCGGGCGGCAGGCCCGGACACCGCCGGTAGCGGCGTCCCGTGGTGGCGGATCATACGGGTTCCGGCCTCCCTGTCAAAGCGAATTCAGCGGCGAGAGGCTCCCTTCCGCCCGAATTCCGCACCTCCCTCACCCGGACGGCGCATCGGAGGCCGGCTCGATCCGGACCGGAATGGACTTGAACGCCGGCGTGCGGCTCCGGGGATCCCGGCGCTCGGCGAAGACCAGCGGATTGGCTTCCGGGAAGTAGGTGACCGCGCAGCCTCGGGGAACGTCGTAGGCCACCGCGCGGAATCCCTCGAGCGTGCGCACCCGGTCCCCGAGACGGCTCGAGAGTCGCACGGCGCATCCATCGGCGAGGCCGAGGCGGGCGAGATCGTCGGGGTGGAGCATCACCACGCGCCGGCCGCCGCGAATCCCCCGGTAGCGGTCGTCCTCGCCGTAGACCGTGGTGTTGAACTGGTCGTGGCTGCGCACCGTGGTGAGGAGCAGCTCACCGGGCGCGAGCGAGGGCTCCGGCGGCGAGATCGGCGTGAAGCGGGCGCGCCCTCCCGGCGTGCCGAAGTGGCGCCCGCCGAAGCCGCTCCGGGGCAGGACGAAGCCGCCCGGCTCCCGGACCCTTCGGTTCATGTCGTGGAAGCCCGGGATGACCCGGGCGATGTGCTCCCGCACCCGGTCGGGGTCGGCGGCGAGCGCCTCCCAGTCGAGGGGATCGGAGGGGCGTGCCGCCCGGGCCATGCCGGCGACGATGGCCATCTCGCTCAGGAGGTGGGGCGATGCGGGCGGAAGCCTCCCCACGGATCGGGTGACCACCGCCATGGAGTCCTCGACGGTCACGAAGGCGGACTCGCCGCCCGGAAGGCGTTCGCTTCGGGCGAGGCAGGGAAGCAGGATCGCCTCCCCGCTCGCCGCGAGGTGGGTCCGGTTCAGGGTCGTGGCCACGTGCACCCCGAGCGCAGCCCGGCCGAGCGCCGCCTGCGCGCGCTCGCTGTCGGCGTTGGCCACGGCGAAGTTTCCGCCGAGTCCCACGAAGACCCGGATCCGACCGGCATCGAGGGCCTCGAGGGCACCGACGCTGTCGAGTCCCGGCCTTCGCGGCGGCTCGAACGCGAACTCCCGGGCGAGGGCGTCGAGCAAGGCGTGGCTCGGATCGGGAACGATCCCCATCGTGCGATCGCCCTGGACGTTGCTGTGGCCCCGCACCGGGAGCGCACCCGCACCCGGTACCCCCACGTTTCCGCGCAGAAGCAGCAGGTTCACGATCTGCCGCACGTTGTCCACGCCGTGCTCGTGCTGCGTGATGCCCATGGCCCAGCACACGATGGTGCGACCCGCGCCGGCGTAGATCTCCGCCGCCCGGCGGATCTCCTCTTCCGGCACTCCTGCGAGCAGGCGGAGGCGTTCGCGATCGAGTCCCAGGAGCTGCGCCTCGAAGGCCTCGAAGCCCTCGGTGTGCTCCGCGATGAAGCCGCGGTCGAGCACCTTCCCGGGCTCCCGCTGCTCGCGGTCGAGAAGCTCCCGCATGATCGCCGCGAGCAGCGCGATGTCGCCCCCCACCCGCACCCGGCAGAAGAGCTCGGCGAGGGGCGTGCCCACGCCGAGGAGCCCGGCGGGCTCCTGCGGGTGGGCGAAGGCCACGAGGCCCCGCTCCCGAAGCGGGTTGATGCTGACGATCCGCGCCCCGCGGCGGCGTGCCCGCGCGAGGGCGGACAGCATGCGGGGATGATTGGAGCCCGGGTTCTGGCCGATCACGAAGATGGCATCGGCCCGGTCGAAATCCTGGAGCGAGACGGTGCCCTTGCCGGAGCCGAGGGTCTCGAGAAGCGCCCGCCCGCTCGACTCGTGACAGAGGTTCGAGCAGTCGGGCAGGTTGTTGGTGCCGAGGCGCCGGGCGAAAAGCTGGTAGAGAAAGGCCGCCTCGTTCGAGGTGCGACCGGAGGTGTAGAAGACGACCTGGTCGGGCGACTCGAGGCGGCCGAGGTGATGCCCGATCCGCTCGAAGGCGAGATCCCAGGAGACCGGCTCGAAATGGCTCGCCCCCGGCCTCCGGCGCATCGGATGGGTGATCCGCCCCCGTGCCTCGAGCCAGGCGTCGGCGCGCTCCCGCAGCGCGGCCACCGGATGGCGCGCGAAGAAATCGGGGTCCGCCCGGCGGCGCGTGGCCTCGTGGGCCAGGGCCTTGGCCCCGTTCTCGCAGAAGTCGAGGAGTCCGGCATGGGGATCGGCCGGCCAGGCACAGCCCGGACAGTCGAAGCCGCCCTCGCGATTCATGCGCCGGAGCGCGGAGGCGCCGCGAAGCACGCCCGGCCCGCGCAGAAGGTGGCGCGCGGTCTCGCGGACGGCGCGGGGGCCGCCCGCCGGCGGCTCGCCGCCGCTCACCACCGCCCCCAGGGAGGCCTCACGACCCCGCTCCGGAGGCCGGACCGATCCGTCCGCGCACGCGGTGGGGGCGACCGTAGACGTTGAAACCGCCCTCGCGGAGGAAGCCCACCAGGGTCATTCCGAAACGCTCGGCGAGGCCCACGGCGAGCGAGGTCGGAGCCGAGAGGCCCGCCACCAGCGCCACCCCCGCGGCGAGGCCCTTCTGCACGATCTCGAAGGAGATCCGCCCGGAGACCAGCAGCAGGTCGCCACCCAGGGGAAGCTCCCGGGCGGCCAGGCTGTGACCGAGGACCTTGTCGACGGCGTTGTGTCGACCGACGTCCTCGCGCACCACGCGCAGCCGCCCCCCGGCGTCGAAGATGGCTGCCGCGTGCAATCCCCCGGTCGAGGCGAAGACCGGCTGCGCTGCCTCGAGGCGAGCCGGGAGGCTCCGCAGCAGATCCGCGGTGACGCGAGGACCCCACTCGTCGGCGAGGGGCGCGAATCGCTCCGTCAGGTTTTCGAGGGTCTCCTTGCCGCACACCCCGCAGGAGCTGCTCGCGAAGAGGTTTCGGCGGAGCCGGGCCGGGTCGGGCAGGCAGCCGGCACGCACCTGCACCCGCACCACGCCCGCGGGCTCGCCGTCCGGACCGGCGAGGGTGCAGGGGCGCACGGCGAAGAGATCCTCCTCCCCCCGGATCACGCCCTCGGCGAGGAGCAGGCCTCGGGCGAGTTCCGCGTCGTGTCCGGGAGTCCGCATCACGACGGCGAGCGGCGCATCGCCGAGGCGGATCTCGAGGGGTTCCTCCACGGCCACCCGGTCTCGGAAGCGCCGGCCGGGGCCCGGGCCGGCACCGAAGCGGCGGAGTTCCACGGATGCCGTCGGCTCCTCGTCGGGCCACGGCGACCGGCTCGGGGATCCGTCGGCGGGCGCGCGTGCCATGCCCGGAGGATCGCCCAGGGACTGCCTCGGGACAACGCAGGGGTACCTCTCGGGCCTTCTCCCGGGTGTGCTTCCCACCGGGGCCCCTCAACGGAGGTGCCCCGCAGGCCGAAGGAGAAACGAGGAGCACCCCCCGTGGCCCGCCGATCTGCCAGGAACGCCCCCGTCGAAGCACTGCTCGCCAAGGACCCGCGTCCGCTCTCGGCGTCGCAACCGCTCGCCGACGCCGTGGCCCTGCTCCGGACGACCGGCTGTGCCTTCGCGGTGGTGCTCGAGGAGGGCAGGCCGGTGGGAAGCGTCGGCTTCGGCGACCTCCTCGTGCTGCTCGACGAGTACCTGCGCACCGGCCGCCGGCTTCCGGCCACCGTGGGGGAGGTGATGGCGCGCCCGCCCACCCGGATCCCGGCGGGCGCCACCTGCGAGGACGCCCTCGAGCTCCTCGACGCGACCGGCGAGGCCTTTCTGGCGGTGGTGGACGGCGACGGCGACTTCCTCGGCCTCGTCGAGCGCCCACGGCTGCTCGCCCACCGGGCGGTGCAGCTCGAGCTCGAACGGGACCTGCTCGAACGGGACCTCGCCGCCCGCACCCGGGAGCTCGTGGCCGCCAACCTCCGCCTCCAGCACGAGTCGCTGCGCGACCACCTGCTCGGCATCGCCAATCGCCGTGCCATGAGCGCCGACCTGCCCCAGGTCCACGAGATGGCCCGGCGCGCCGGCCGCGCGTGGGGCGCCCTGCTCTTCGACGTGGACCATTTCAAGGCCTACAACGACCACTACGGCCACCTTCGCGCCGACGAGGTGCTCCGCCGGATCACCGAGACCCTCGCCCGGGCCCTCCGCCGCATCGACACGCTCTACCGCTACGGGGGCGAGGAGATCCTGGGAATCCTGCCCGAGACCCACCCCGAGGGCGCCCGAACCGTGGCCGAGCGGGCCCGCGGTGAGGTCGAGGCCCTGTCGGTGCCCCACGCCGGCGCGCCCCTCGGCGTTGTGACGGTGAGTGTCGGGGTCTGCGTGGCGACCCCCGGACCCGGATGGCCGGGCTGCTGGCAGGAGGTCCTGCGCCGGGCCGACGACGCGCTGTACCGGGCCAAGCAGGAGGGCCGGAACCGCGTCGCGCTCGCCGCGGTGGGCCCCGACGCGGCGCGTTGAAACCGCCAGACGGCCGAATCCTTGCCAAACGCCGCGCTTTCGGCACCATTGCGCGGATGGCGGAGGCGAACACGCTGCCGTGATCACCGTCGCGATGTCGACCGTGATCGGCTCGGGCCGCCAGGAGATCTGGGACACCCTCACCGCCCCGGATCGCCGCACCCGATGGGGGCCGCTCTCCTTCCTGAGCCTCGACGACTCGGGGCCCTACCCCGCGCCGGGCCACCCCGTGCGCTGGCGCTGCCGGCTCGGCCGCATTCCCGTTGAGCTCCGCGAGACCCCGCTCGTCGTGTCGCCCTCTGAGCAGTTCCGTGCGGCGCTCGCCCTCGGCGGGCTCCGCCTGGAGCAGACCTTCACCCTGAGTCCCGAGCCGGGCCGGAATCCGGCCACGCGCCTGCACGTGAAGCTGGTCGCGCCCAATAGAGCACCGGTGGTGGGTGGGCTCATGGACCGCTTCCTCGTGCGAGAGCTCGTCACGGACCTCGCCGGAGGTGTCCTCGAAGCCGTGCAGGAGGCGCTCGAGGCGGCCGATCGACGCGCCGGGCAGCGCCTCAGCCGGCCACCGCCGCGACGCTCTCCCGGACGATCCGGAGCAGCTCCTCGAGATCGTCGAGCGGAATGTTGAGCGCCGGGGTCACGTAGACCACGTTTCCGAGCGGGCGCAGGTAGGCGCCGCGCCTTCGGGCTTCCTCGAAGACATCCCAGCCGGCGCGGGCGAGGTAGCCCGAGTCGCCTGCGAGATCGAGCGCGCCGATCATCCCGAGACATCTCGACTCCGCAACCCCGGGCAGAGCCTCGAGCTCGCGGAAGGCCGCCTCGATCCGGTAGGAACGCTCCGGGATCCCCTCGATCACCCGCTCCTCCCGGAAGATCCGGAGCACCTCCCGCGCCACGGCGGCGCCGAGGGGATTGCCACAGAAGGTGTGCCCGTAGTAGAAGGCGCGCTCCGGGCCACCCAGGAAGCCCTCGAAGATCCGCGGGGAGACGAGGGTCGCCGCCATGGGAAAGAACCCGCCCGAGAACCCCTTGGCGGTGCAAAGGAGGTCCGGCGCCACCCCCGCCTGTTCGCAGGCCCAGAAGGTTCCCGTCCGCCCGTAGCCGCTGAAGACCTCGTCGAAGACCAGGAAGACGTCGGCCTCGTCGCAGATGCGCCGGGCCTCGCGGAGGAAGGAGGGGCCGTAGATGCGCATCCCCGCGGCACCCTGCACGAGCGGCTCGAGCACCACCCCCGCGACCTGCTCCCGTGCCCCGAGCACGGCGTTTTCGAGGGCGGCCACCGATCGCGCTTCGTCGCCAGCCGCCGGCGAGGGGATGTGCACGGCTTCGAGGAGACTGCCCGCGAAGGGACGGCGGAAGACCTCGACGCCGCCGAGGGCTGTCACGCCCAGGGTCTCGCCGTGGAAGGCGTCCTCGAGGGCCACGAAGCTCCGGCGCTCGGGACGGCCGCTTTGCGCCCAGTACTGCAGGCACATCTTCATGGCGACCTCCACGGCCGTGGATCCGTTGTCGCTGTAGAAGACGTGCTCGAGTCCCGCGGGCGCCACCGCGACGAGCTCCTCGGCGAGCTCGGCGGCGGGCTCGTGGGTGATCCCCGCGAGCGCCGTGTGGCAGAGCCGCTCCGACTGCCGGTGGAGCGCCTCCACGAGCCGCGGGTGCCCGTGGCCCAGGGTGCTCGTCCACCAGGAGGCATTGCCGTCGAGGTAGACCCGGCCGTCGAGGTCGTAGAGGCGCACGCCCTCGGCACGGACGACCACCAGGGGATCCACCTCCTCCCGGTAGCGGTCCATCGGCGTGTAGGGATGCCAGACGCGCCGCTTGTCGACTTCGACGAGGCGCGCGCGGCGGGCGAGCGCCTTCTCGTCACCCCCTGCGGCGCCGGGGCCCC
>JALSIO010000698.1 GCA_026989995.1 Myxococcales bacterium | reverse complement strand
CCTCCCGGCTGGCCTTCGCCCTCTTCGATCGGGTGGTCCGGAACTGCGACGCACTCGTGGACCTTCACACGGGCTCCTTCCACCGCACCAACCTGCCCCAGGTGCGGGCGGACCTGCGCAATCCCGCTGTGCGGCACCTCGCCGAGGGCTTCGGGGGCACCATCGTGCTGCACAGCGAGGGTCCCCCGGGCACGCTGCGCCGGGCGGCCACGGAGCAGGGCATCCCCGCCATCACCTATGAGGCGGGAGAGCCGATGCGGCTGCAGGACGAGGAGATCGCCCGCGGGGTCTCCGGCATCCGCCGGCTGCTCGGCCACCTCGGCATGCTGCAGCTCGCCGAGGCGGCGGCGGCGCCCCCCGAGCTCTACTACGCCTCCCGTTGGGTGCGGGCGGACCACGGAGGCATCCTGCTCACGGACGTGGAGCTCGGCCAGCACGTCGAGATCGGGGACCGCCTCGGCACGATCACGGACCCCATCGTCGACGAGCAGCACGAGCTGCGCGCCCCGTACGCCGGGCGCGTGCTCGGAATGGCCGTCCAGCAGGTGGTGATCCCGGGCTATGCGGCCTTCCACATCGGGCTCGAGGGAGCCCTGCCCGGGCCCGACGACGGGCCCGCCTCGCTCCTGTTCGAGGAGCCGGCCGAGGAGGCTTCCCCGGGGCGTCCGGCCGAGACGGACGAGAGGCCGGAGTAGGCGGGTGCCCGCTCGCCTCCTGCAGAGGGCTGCCGGCGGCGGTGCGCCGGGCACCGGAGCCCGCGGCGCGCCATGACGCGACGCGCTGCGATCACGGGCACGCTGCTCGTGGCCTTCGGCCTCGCGCTCTTCCTCTGGAAGAGCGTGGGCCTCGGCGTGCCGGTGCTGCCCAGCCGGCCGGAAGGCCTGTGGCAGGTGGAGTTCGATCTCGGCGCGCGCGGTCGGGGCCGAGGGAGCCTCCGCGTGGCCGCACCGCGGACGGGGCCGGGCCAGCTCGTCTTCGACGAGCACCACGGTGGCGACCGGTTCGCGGTCCGGGAGGAGACCGCCCGGGGCGACCGGTTCCTGGTCGTGAGCGGCCGTTTCGACGAGCCCCGCCACTTCCTCTTCGGGTTCCGCGTGGAGCTCTTCGAGGTGGTCGTTCCCCTTCGGAGCGGCCCCGGGCAGCCCGTGCCGCGCGACCTCGCCCCCCTGCTTGGCGAGACGGCGACCATTCCCGCCGGCGCCCCACCGATTCGCGACCTGCTCGCCTCGCTCCCCGGAGCCAGCGACGAAGACCCCGCCTCCCGCCTCCGGGCGATCTACGCCTTCGTGGGGGACGAGATCGCCGCCTCGCCCGTCGGATCGGACGACGCGCTGCTCGCGCTCGCCGACCGGGAGGGAAGCGACCTCGGCGTGGAGAGGCTCCTGGTGGCCCTGCTGCGCACCGCGGGCATTCCCGCCCGCCTGGTGCGGGGGCTCTGGCTCCGCGAGGATGGCTACCCGCGGGAGGCCGCCTGGGCGGAAGCCTTCGTGGACGGCGAGTGGGTGCCGCTGTCCGCGAGCGCGTCGTTCTTCGCGCGGCGACCGCGGCAGTTGCTGGCGCTCCGCCGCTCCGATGGCGCGCTGGTCGAGGCGGTAGGTCTCGATGCCACCTCGACGCG
>JALSIO010000697.1 GCA_026989995.1 Myxococcales bacterium | reverse complement strand
GCGCATCTTCGACATCCTGCGACGGCACCGCGTCCAGGCCCGTGCCCACATGACCCTGGTGAACCTGGCGCTCCTGGCGGCCGAGGGGCTGGGCAAACGCCTCGCCCCGGACCTCGCCCTGGCCGAAGCCGCGCTCCCCTACCTCACCGAGGCCCTCGCTGGCACCGGGTCGCGCCCCGCGGCTCCGGGAGGTCCGGTCTAGCCTCGTCCGTGCCCGTGGAGGGTGGGCCCGCCCCGCGCGGGATCGGGCGTGCCCGGTCCCCGGGCGAGGGCCTCGGGCCCGCGGCATCGGACCGCGCGAGACGGTGTGGGGGAGATCGGTCTGCGCCTGGGAACCCGCCGGGTGGCCGGCCAGGAGCCGGCTGCGCGCGCGGGCCGGAAGGGGGTGCAGCGCGGGGGAGCGGGCGTCGAGAGGACGGCGAAGGGGCGGGCGGTCGGCGAGAGGCGGGGCGTCCGCCGGCCGCGGTCAGGCGGAATGAGCGACGCCGCGGTACATGTGGGCGAGGACCGCCGGGCCGCGGTGGCGGAAACGGGTCAGCTCTTCGAGACGGAAGCCGCCCGCCTCCACCAGCCGGTCGATCGGGCGGTTCATGTTGCACTCGCCGGTCAGACGCAGCCAGAGCGGATTCAGCCGGTCCTGCCAGCGCGCCGTCCGCGGGTCCGGCGCACGCCCGTGCTCCAGGAAGAGAAGCCGTCCCCCGGGCGCGAGCACCCGTCGCACCTCCCGGAGGGCCCGGAGGGGGTCCGGGATCGAGCAGAGCGTGAAGGTGGTGAGGACGGTGTCGAAGCGGCCGGCGTCGAAGGGGAGTTCTCCGTCCGCGCGCAACGCGTGGCGCTCCACCGGGAAGGGAGCGCACGCAACCCGGTCCTCGAGCGCCGGCAGGCCGTCCCCCGGTTTCGGGTCGATCGCGGCCAGGCGTTTGACCCGGGGCGGAAGGTGGGGAAGGTTCCGGCCCGTCCCGAAACCGAGCTCGAGGACCTCGCCCTCGGCCCGCCCCGCGATCTCGGGACGGAGGTCGTCCAGCTGGGCCATCAGGCGGTCGAGAAGCCGCGGTCGCAGCCAGTCGGCAAGGCGCATGGGCGGGGTTGTACCACATGCCGACCCCAGCGGCAGGTGTGCGAGGAACTCGGCCACCCGTTACCGGGGACGGGCGGTTCGGCTGGGGGCCGGCGCGGAGGAGGTGCTCGCGCGCTACCCGTGGCCCCGAAACGTGCGGGAGCTGCGCAACAGACCTTGCGCGCCAGGAAAGGGGCCCGCCGCCCCCGCCGGTGACCAGCACCCGGGGCACGCCGTCCCCCGGGGCGCTTGTCCACGATCATCAGGTCCGGGGCGAAGTGGACGATGGCCCGCCGCAGCAGCGTGCGGCGCATCTCGCACACCTCGCCTCCGAAGGCGGCGAGGAACCTCGGCGCGGAGCCAGGCTTCGCGGAGCGTCTCGGCGAGGGCGAGGGTGCGGCGGATGTTTCCCAGGCCCGCGGTGTCGTGGGAGTAGAGCAGGATCCTGTGTTCGCGGTCGGACACCGGCTCCGCTGCCGCCGGTCCGGCCTCGTGCAGCCCATCCCGGGGCTCCTCCGCGAGCGCGTGCAGCGCATCCCGAAAGCTCGGGAGGTCCATCGGCTC
>JALSIO010000696.1 GCA_026989995.1 Myxococcales bacterium | reverse complement strand
GCCTGATCCCCGAGGGAACCCAGCCCCCCGGGGGTATTGCGCAGGTGGTCTCCCCCCAACTCCGCGGGCGGGAGAACCCGAAAGTCCGGGCCGGAAGCGGCGCCGAACACCCCGGGCGCGGCTTCGGACGCGGCGATCGATCATCACGCGAACCACGGCCTCGGTGGGCCCGGCCAGCCCGGCCGGCTGCCACCCACCCCACCGAGGCGGAGCTCCTCGCGGCGTCGGGGCCTCCATCGCGCTCACTTCCGGTGGGCGGAAGCGCGTGGTACCGGAGGAGGCAGGGCGACGCGCTCCGCGCGTGGGAACGCGGCCGGGAGCCCGTTGCGAGGAGCCGATGGGATGAACGGCAGGGACGGAGGACTCCTTCTCGACCTCGGGATCGGCGTCCTCCTGGTGACGGGGGGTTCGTTCCCGGGCATGGCGATCGGCGCCGCGGTGGGGGCGTCGTCCCAGGAACGGAACTGGGCGATGCTCTACCTGGTGGCGTTCGTGGGTGCGATTGCCTCGTTCGGCAGCCTGCTCGGGTTGATCCGGGTCTCGAGGCTGCTCCAGGAGCAGGTCAACCGCGAAGAGGCCGAGGAGCGCTAGCCGGGAGGTCGACCGGGCGTCGCGATGGCCGGGTGGCGCGCGGGGCGCCGGGTCGCCCGCGCGGCGCCTCGTCCCCCACGTGCGCGCCTCGCATGCCGACGGTGCACGCGCTCGTCACCGAGGGGGCGGGCCATGGGGCGCTCGCCCGAGGAAGGCGGGATCTACGCCGCTCCCCGGCGAAGGGAAGCGACTCGTCCGAGCCCGGCTCCAGGCCGGCCGCTTCCGTCCGGCCGACGGAACCGTTCGCGAGCCGCCCCGTCCGCTCCACGAGCGCGAGGAACGCTTCACCTCCCAGCGCGAGATTCCGCCGAGCCCGATCGCGGAAGGGTCGGCGCCCCGCATCGCCGCGAGGAACCGCCCCGGTTTCAACCGAGACTCCGTTGGTTGAGCACCGGCTCCGTGGCGGGTTCCGTCGCCTGTCGCTCGCGCGACTCCACGTTCACCCGCCGGCCCGGGAGCATGCGCTCGAGCATCGACATCATGCGCGGGTGCACCGGGTGGATCGCCTGCAACGGTCCGAGGAACACACTTGGAGCGACCGTAGACGGCGTGGGGACCGCGGATCTCCGCTCGTCGTGGGAGCGATCCTCCAATGCGTAGGTCCTCGCCGTCCTGCACCGGCCGGGTCGGCGGAGCGCGGACGAGCGCACGCAGGCCGTGCTGGATCTGCTCTCCGGCAAGGCCAGTGTGGACCAGATCCCGCGTCGCTTCGGGGTGCGTGCCACGACGGTCGAGGGCTGGTGGCCCGACCAGGCGCTGGAGGGCATCGGTGAAGCGATGCGCCAGGGCACGGGCAAGTCGTCCCGGCAGCTCGCGCTCGAGCGGGATCTGGCGAGCCTGGAAAAGTCCTTCACGCACCTTGGCGATCGAGCACGAGCTGGTGGAGCGGGTGCTCAAGGCCCGCCCTTCACGGCCCGGGAGGTCTCGACGATGGGCCTCACCACGTCCCGGGGTGATGCGACGGTGGGGTAGCTGTGCGAGGCCTTCGGGACCTCGCGGCAGGCGTACTACGCGGCACGCAAGGCACCGGAACGCC
>JALSIO010000695.1 GCA_026989995.1 Myxococcales bacterium | reverse complement strand
AGAGGCGATCTTCGCTGCTGGGCGCCTCGACCACGGGCTCCCAACCATCGAACGGAACTTCACGCGCGCGAAACGCGCGGCGCGAATCGTCCAGAAGCAGACGTCGGGCGATCTCGAAGAACCACGAGGCAAACGGCCGGGTCGGATCGTACCGGTCCCGCGCCCGGTGGATCCGCAAGAAGAGCAGCTGGTAGAGATCCTGGGCGCGATCCGGCAGGCCCGTGCGACGGAGAAAGTAGGCGTAGGCGCGTGCTTCGTAGCGCTGGAAGAGGATCTCGAAGGACTCCGCGTCCCCCTCCGCGTACCTCGCCATCAGGACCTCGTCCGGCAGTGCCTCGGTCGTGGAGCCCGCCCTTCCCGCCACGCCGACAGGGTAGGGCACTACGGAGGGCTCTCCTTCCCTCCCTGGGAGAGGCCGTCGGAGGCACCGGGAGAATCCATGCGGCGCGGCCGGGTGGGGCGCTCTGGGACAGTCCTCCGGCTGCGCGTCACCCGCTGCTGCCACGCCCGGATCTCGGGAGGCCAGCGGCTCTTGATGAAGGCGAGCACGGCGCGAATCTCGTCGTCGCTGAGGACGCCATCGAATGCGGGCATCCCACTCCGGAAACCGGGAGGCGCCAGGGCCTGACCACCCCGCTTGGTGACGGAGAAGAGGTACGCGTCATCGTGATGCCAGGTGTGGCCCGTCTCGTCATGCGGAGGCGCGGGGAACCGCCCGTCCGGAAGCCGGGTCCGCCAGTCGGGCTGTCCCTCCAGCGCGCTGCCGTGGCAGGAGGCACAGTGGTCCGCGTAGAGGCTCGCGCCCACCGACACGGGATCGCCGCCCCCGACTGCCTCGGCCGAGGCACCCACGCCACCGGAGGCGTCTCCGTCCCCCGATCCCGGAAGGCAACCGGACCAGAGGAACCCCACGGCGAGTGCGGCGGCGAAGGGCGCCGCGCCCCGCGTCCGCGGACTCCGGTGGCCCACCACCGGTCCTGCGGCCTTCCACGTCCCCGCCGCGCTTCCGACCACCCCGCCCCCTCGGCCGCCGCCGGCCGTCCGGCGGTGGCCTCCCGTCAGAGGATGGCCCAGAACGCCCCCGCGCGCCGGGTGCGGGGCGGATCCGAAGGGGATGGCGCCCGGACGGGGCGAAGGCGCGGTCACGAAGCGGCTCCCCTCCCGTATCCCCACGGTGGGCGGAGGAGGAACCTCGGCCCGGACCACGCGGGATCGCGCGACGTCGCCTAGCCGGCGCCGGCACGGGAGGAATGCCCATGGCCATGTTCCTCGCGGAGATCACCTTTCTGCTCGAGCTCGCGCTGTTCGCGCTGGGCCTCGTGCTCTGGCAGCGGGGCCGGGAGACCGGGGGCGGGCTTTCGAGGGTCGCCGGAGGCGTGCTGGTGGGGGGTGCGGTCCTCACCGCGCTCTGTACCGGTTACTTCAGCGTGCGCTACCAGGTGGTGGGTGACTTCGACCGTGCCTGGCCCATGAGCGCCGCCCCGGCAGCCTGTCCGGCTCAGGCCGCGATGGGAACAGCGGGCACCCTGGGAATGGGGCACCCCGGAATGCCGATGCACGCACGCGGCATGGGCATGCCTTCGCCCGCCATGGGGATGCACCATCCGCGGCAGGCTCCGACGGGCACG
>JALSIO010000694.1 GCA_026989995.1 Myxococcales bacterium | reverse complement strand
TCGGCTCCGTTCCGTCACCGGAGCGGGGCTGAAGCCGCAGTTGCCCCCCACGAGCGTCGTCACGCCCTGCTGCAGGAACGGCCCGACCCGCTCCGCCGCATCCTCGAGCAGCAGGAGCCAGTCGGAATGGGAATGGATGTCGATGAAGCCGGGGGTGATCGTGCGGCCCGCGCAGTCGAGGGTCCGAGCGCGCACCGCCCGGGAGAGGGCGGCGACCGCAGCGCCCACCCCCGGCCCGAAGATCCGGTCGAGCTCCGCCTCGCTCGCGACCAGCGAAAAGCCCGCTGCGGCGAAGGCGTCGCCCGCGCGCCCCGGTTCCGGCACCTCCTCCGCGCGCAGCCGCGCGAGCCGCGCCTGGGCATCGTCGGCAAGTGCCCCACCCCGCCGGGCCCGGCTCAGGTAGACATGGCGGAGGCGGTAGCGCGCCGGGCGGCGGAAGCGCTCCGCGTGGGCGGCGAGGTAGTGCGCGAGCGAAGCCTCGTTCGGATGGGCCGACGGCGGGATGCGCGAGACGCATGGCGCCGACCAGGGTCCGGCGGATCACCGGATCCACCTCGAGGAGCCCGAGGCGCAGGGAGAGGCGGAGCCGGTCGCGGCCGGCCGTGGCGCCCCGGGCCAGGCGCAGGCGCAGTCGGGAGGTCGCCTCGGGCCGGTACCAGATCGGTGAGGTCCACGCCCGCTCGCGGATCACCGGCTCGAAGAAGGGATCGCTCTCGGGCCCGAGGCAGCAGACGTCGAAGGGGGGGCCGACGGCCGCCGCCCGGGCCGCGCAGTCGCTCGCGAGGGGATCCACGCCGGCGGCCCGGCAGACCCGGGTGCTCCAGCGGCAGGTGGGCTTCTCGAGCGCGCGCAGGTAGTAGAAGGCGCGCTGTTCCGGATCGGACTCGGGGTCCTCGAAGACCGCGCAGAGCTCGGCGAAGCCGGGGCCCGGGGGCTCGCAGGTGGTCGGGTCGATCGTGGCCTCGCCGGGGGCGTCGCCCGCCACGTCGAAGATCCGCCCCCCGACCCGACCCTGCTCGTCCACGAACCCCTTGACGATCTGCACGCGCTCGAGATCGGTCCCCGGGGCCGCGGCGTCGCCCGGGTCCTTCTGCACCAGCACCGCGAAGCGCGGACTCCGGCGCCCGCGCACCGGCCCGAGGGTGGCGCCCATGGGAACGCCCCGGGCGTAGCCTTCGGCGACGAAGTCGGGATCTCCGCAGGCGACCCCGTCGAGCCGCTCGGCGAAGAAGCGCACCACCGGGCGCGTTCCACTCGTCGCGTAGGTCTCCCGCCGCCGGAGCGCCTCGAAGAGCGCATCCCGCGAGTTCTCCTCCGCCCACACGGCGGTGAGCCCCCGGGACTGAAGCGCACCTGCTCGGTCCCGAAGCCGACCGTGGCGAGACGGCGCGCATCGCTCGCGTCGAACGCACCGCGGTGCCCCTCGAATCGCCGCTCGTCGGTGGCGCCCGGCGTGCCGCTGTGCGTGTCGGTGCCGCCCACGCCGGTGCCCGCGAGGCGGTCGAAGCGGCACTCCGAGCTGCCCTTGTGCTGGTAGATCTCCACGAGCGGCTCGCGCTCCTGGCGGCGGCGCGCGTCGGCGGGCGTGACCCGGGTGGCGCGGATGGCGGCGTCGTGCGAGAAGGCCGT
>JALSIO010000693.1 GCA_026989995.1 Myxococcales bacterium | reverse complement strand
GACATGGGATGGCGAGAACGATCCCCGCGGCGGCAAGTGCTACCTCCCCTATCTCTTCCGCAGCCTCTACGCCACCGCCATCGAGCACGACAGCGGCACCGCACACGGAAAGACCCTGCGCGGCATCGAGGTCACCGTCCCGCTGGCGCTCACCGCCCGGGTCGAACCGGTGCCGGGGCGGGCACCGCCGGAGGGCTGGCCGGGCCTGCTGGCGGACGTCCTGCCGCTCATCGACGCGGTGGGCGCCCATCGCAGCCGCGGCCTGGGCCGGGCCGTGCTCCACATCGAGGAGGCGAAGCCATGAAACGCATCGCCCTGGACCTCGAGCTGCTGGAGGACGCCGTGTTCTCCGCCCGCTCAGCCACCGAAGGCGGCCACGAGTCGCTGGACCGCATCCCCGGCGCGACGCTCCTGGGCGCGGCCGCCGCCCGCCTCTACGACGACCTCGGCGATGCGGCCTTCACCGCCTTCCACTCCGGGCGGGTGCGCTTCGGCGATGGCCTGCCCCTGTCCGAGACGGGCGAGGTCGGCTATCCCGTGCCCCGCTGCTGGCACCATCCCAAGACCCTCTCGCCCGGCGTAACCGGCCGTCTGCTGGCCAGGCGCATCACCAACTTCCTCCATGCCGACGGCCTGGTTGGCCACGCGGAGGCACAACCCAAGCAACTGCGCGACGGCTACGCCACCGAGAGCGGCCGATGGCTCAAGCCGAGGCACGACCTGCGCATCAAGACCGCCATCGAGGCCTCCACCGGCCGCGCCGCCGAGGGCCAGCTCTTCGGCTACGACGCCCTGCACCGCGGCCAGCGGTTCCGTGCGTTCCTCGAGGCCGACGAGGCGGTTGAGGCCGACCTGCTCGAGCGGATCGCCGAGGCCCTCACCGGCGAGGTACTGCTGGGCCGCTCCCGCTCCGCAGAATACGGTCGCACCCGCATCACCCGTACGGAAGCCGAGCTCCCGCGCTCCGGCGACCCCGCAGGCGACCGCCTCACCCTGTGGCTGCTCGCCGACCTGGCGCTGGTGGACGCATACGGCCAGCCCACCCTGCAACCCGAGCCCGGTCACTTCGGAGTGGATGACGGCGAAGTCCTGTGGGACCGGACCTTCCTGCGCGCCCGGCGCTATTCGCCCTGGAACGCCAAACGCGGCGGCCACGATCGTGAGCGGCTGGTGCTCGAGGCCGGCGGCGTCATCACCCTGAAAGCGCCGAAGGGCTACGACCGAGAGGGCCTGATCGCGCGCCTGGGGCGCGGCGTGGGGCTCTACCGCGAGGCGGGCCTGGGCCGGCTCTGGCCCGACCCGCCGCTGCTGGCCGGCCGACAGCCCGAGTTCGCGCCAGCCCGTGCCGCCCCGCGCGCACCTGCCCCGCCGCCCTCCCCCTCTCATCCCCTGATCGCCTGGCTGGAGGACCAGGACATCGGCTGGAAGCAGCGGGCCGAAGAGGCGGCCCGGGTCTTCGTCGAGGACTACCGAAGGCTGATCGAGGCTGCCCGCCGGTTGAACGGCATCCCGCAGCAGGCTGATTTCGGCCCCTCCAGGAGCCAGTGGGGCACGGTCATGCAGACCGCGAAGGGGCCCGCCGCCACCACGGCCCTCGCGCTCCACCGAGCCCTGTTCGACGGCGAAGGCGGCGTCATCAAAGAGACCGGCGAGGGCTGGTCCATCGAGGTGCGGGAGGGCGAGCAGTACCGAACACTCGCGATCTGGCTGTGCGAGCGGCTCCGGCCCGGTGCCTGCGGCAACCCGGACAGCCACCGCGGCTACGCCCACTTCGTTCGCACGCTCGCCCGACGCATCCGGGACCCCATTAGCCAGAGGAAGGTCTGACATGAGCCGCATGGACCACCATGTCCTCCATCTCGCCCGGGTCGTGCTGGAAGCGAGGACCGCCCTTTCCATCACGACTGGCAGCGCCGAGGGCGTCTTCGATACGGCGCTGGTGCGCGACGCCAACGGCCTGCCCGCCCTGCCCGCCAGCGCGGTGGCCGGGGTGCTGCGCCACCTCTGGATCGATACCCACGGCCAGGGCGAGGTAGCAAGCGCCGATACCCTGTTCGGCTTCCAGAAGAAAGATGCGGGCGCCGCCTCGCGCCTTATCGTCTCCTGGGGCGCGCTGCTCGACAGCAAAGGCCGTCCCGCCGAAGGTCTGCTCGCCGGAAACGACCGGGAGCGGCGGAAGGACCCGCTCTACCAGGCCGTCCTCCAGCAGGCCGACGCCCCCGTGGTCCGCGATCGGGTGCGCCTGACCCATCGCGGCGCCGCCGACGACCGGGGCAAGTTTGACCGCACCGTGCTGCCGGCCGGGCACCGCTTCGCCCTGGAGTTGCGGCTGTGGGGAAAGGCACAAGATGACGATGACTGGCATCGATTGCTTGGCCTGTTCGCCCATCCCCTCTTCCGCGTCGGCGGCGCCACCCGCGCGGGACTTGGTGCCATGCGCCTCGTCTCCTGCCACACACGCCACTTCGACCTGAAGGATGCCGACGATAGTCGAGCCTTCCGCGCCCTCGGCCGCGGCCTGACCGACACGGACGGTCTGGAGATCTATGAACCCCGCCCGCCTGCGACGAACGACGTCCTCAGCGGCAGACTGAAGCTGAAGGCCCGCGGCCTGTGGCGGATCGGCCAGGGTGACGAGCCGCTCTCGACCCGGGACGAGCCGGGTCGCCCCCTCAAGGCCGCCGACCTCCTGCCCAAACTGGAAGAATGCATCGAGTGGCCCGACGGCAAGGGCGAGCGGAAGCTCCGCCTCTGCCTGGTGCCGGGCAGCGCTCTCAAGGGTGCACTCGCCCACCGCATGGCCTTCCATGCTCGTCGGCGCCGGAAGGACTGGGCGGGCGAGGGCCTCGACGAGGACGTGCGAAACGCGCGTCCGCCCGAGGTCGCCGTCTTGATGGGCGAGGTGAAGGACACCCGCGAGGAAGACGGACGCCGCAGCGAACTCGGCCGTGCCGGCGCCCTGTTTATCGACGATGCCTGGATCGAGGCGGACCCCAAGCGGGCCGTACGCCTCATGCACAACGCCATCGACCGCTTCACGGCCGGTGTGCGCGACCGCGTACTCTACGAGGAGGAGAGCCTTCTCGGCGGCGAACTGACCGTGCCCGTCGCGCTGGACCTGCGTCGGATTCCACACGAGCACCGCGAGGCCGTGCGCCGCGCCCTGCACGACGCCCTGAACGATCTCTGCCAGGGCCGACTGGCGCTCGGCTCGCGCACCACCGCCGGCAACGGTTTCTTCGACGGCGAACTCGAGGGTTCGCTCCGGAGATGGTTGGACCAGGACGACGCCAAGGAGGTTGCCGCATGAAGCCCTGCGAACTTGCCGCCGCCTTCGCGCGCCTTGGCGAGGATGGCAAGGTCACGAACTGGGGTCTCGGCACGGCCGCGACCGCGGGTCTCGACACCAAGAGGAGGGTATTCGATGACCCCGACGCCGCCTGGGGGGCCCTCGTCGGCGCGTGCCCCCGCGCCGGCTGGCTCCAGTGGCAGTCCCGCCAGACGCACTTCACGGGCAACCTGCCCGAACCCGAGGCCGGCAGTGGTGCCCTGCTCGCCGCGGAGGCCGTCGTCTCGGAGGCCGAGAGCCTCCGCCTCGATTTTCTCGACGGCCAATGGCGGCTCATTCACTACCTCCACGACCCGAAAGGCGTCGAATACCTCTGCGACGAGACGCGCCACCTGCTGCACGGCACCCACGACCGCCACCTGCTCTACCGCCGCTACTGGCGCATCGACGGTGATCAGGGAGCCGTGCAGACCTTTGCCGTCCTCATCGGAATCGACTGAACAGGGAGGACCGAGCGATGCCCGACAACCGGACCACCACCCCTCGCGACCCGCAACACCGTGGCCATCGGCGAGGCCAGGCCCGGGACCTCCAGCAGAGCAGCAGTGCCAGCGCCCGGCGCCAGCTCTCCCCCTGTCCTCCCGGCCTCTCCAAGGAAAACATGACGGCCATCTCAGCTCCCTACAACTTCGTCCCCCTGGCGGATTGGGTCCACATCCCCGACTGGTCGACGCATGTCTCCCACGACTGGCCCTTCGAGGACGGCTACAGCGGCGAGATCCACTACCACCTGATCGCCGAGAGCCCGCTGCTGGTCGGCGGCAGGCAGGAGAAGAACACCGCGAACGACCGTCCCCATACCGAGGTCCGGCCCTTCCAACTCCCCGACGGCCGCTACGCGATTCCCGGCTCCAGCCTCAAGGGCATGCTGCGCGCCGTCGTGGAGATCGCCGGCTTCGGCCGGATGCGGATGGTCGACGATGGACGCCCCGGCTTGCGGGACATCAGCGGGCCGCACGTGAAGGACGCCTATACCGCCCGAGTGCGCGGGCTCGTCAAGGCGGGATTCCTGCGCCTTCGCGACGATGGGGGGCGTGAGATCATTCCCGCACGCATGGCAAGGCTTCCCCATTCCGCGCTGGAATCCGCCTTTGGGATGACGACTGCCTTCTTCCGCAAGGGGCAGTCTGTCTCCGAGAAATACCGCACCTGGTGTGAACGATGCCGGCGAAGGGGATGGCGGGCGCATCGGGTCCGTTTCAATCTCGACGGCAGCGAAGCCGTCGACATCGGTCGCGGGTCCTGCGAGGGCTTTCCCGTTTTCACTGGTCAGATCTCCGATAGCCGCAGCAAGAAGGGCAAGAGACGCGATTTCGTCTTCTACGACACGGATGAGACCCGCCCCCTGGACGTGCCGGACGACACCTGGCGGGACTTTCTGCGAATTCATGGCAACGAAGCACCCGCCGGTTCGGACATGCCCTGGCCCGGCTACTGGAAGCGCAGATTCCGTGACGGCGAACGGGTGCCCGTGTTCTACCTGAGTGACGGGGCCGGGCTCCGCATCGGCTTGGCCTACATGCCCAAGCTGGCGGGGGACTTTGGTATTCACGACTGCATCCGCCACGTAGCCGCAGACCACCTCGCCACCACGCCAGGCATCGGCCGCTACGATCTGGCTGACCTGCTCTTCGGCGCCGTCAACGGAGAGGAGCAGAACGACGCCCTGCGAGGGCGGGTCAGTTTCGAGACTGCCATCGCAGAAGGGCGCCCCCAGCCCCGACAACAGCCCGATACCATCCTCAACGGCCCCAAGCCGACCTACTTTCCGAATTACATTCAGCAGAAGACGGACGAGAGCACCCTGTACCTGGGCGGGGGACACGCCGCACAGTATGCCACTTACGTCCGATCCCCGGGCCATCCTTCCCCGCAGATCCGCGGCTTCAAGCGCTACCCCGCGCGCTCGAAGCAGGAAGTCGGCGTGCAGGCGCTTACGAAGGATCAAGAGTCCAACAGGAAAGTCCAGATCCGTCTCCACCCCCTGCCCGCGGGTACTTCCTTCCAGGGCCGCATCGTCTTCCACAACCTCAAGCGGGAGGAGCTGGGTGCCCTGCTGTGGGCGCTCACCTGGGGCGGAGACGAAGGTCTTCGCCACGGACTGGGCATGGGCAAGCCCTTCGGCTTCGGGCAGGTGCGTTTCGAGATCGACGGCCGGAAGAGCCGTCTCGTGCCCAACGACCCATCCAGTGGAGAAGCGCCTCTGAGCGACGACAGGCAACGTGAGCTGACGCAGAGCTTCGCCCAGTACATGGAGGCCGCGGCCGAGGCCCATGGCGGCTGGGAGAACAGCCCGCAGATCCAGAACCTGCTAGCCATGGCCGATCCCTCCGCTGCCGAGGAACTCCCGCCAGGAATGGAGTTGCGGCACATGAAGCTCATGCGCTGCATGGATTCAGAAGGCAAGCAAGTCAGTATCAATGAATTCCTCTGGGCGCGCCAGAAGACCCCGGCGCTCGTCCTCGGTGACTACGCCACTGTCACCAGGTGGCCCACTGGAGCCACCGAGAAACGCAGGCGCGGGAAGAAAGCCGCCAGACTTCGGGTGGAAATCGAGTCCAAAGACCTCCACCCGTGGCTGAAAGAGCAACTACCGACCATCCTCGCCACGCGCGACGCCACCGACCTCGGTGCCCTGATGCGGCACAAGAGCCTCTTCACGGCCTGGACGAAGATCGAGGACACCACTCTCAAACGCAAGGTGTTCACTCAGATCCAATCCTTCTGGAAGGCAAAGGGCTGGTGGGACATGCCGGAAACCAAGAGCATGCGCAATCTGCGAGACCGGTACCAGAGAGAAATGGCCCGGCTCGGCGAGTGAGCGAGGAGGGCGGTTCCATACGCGGAAGCCGGCAACTCGTCATCTCAACCTGTGGAACCAGTCTGCTGACGAATCTGGCAGGCGGCGACACCGAACTCCGGAAACGGATCGTCTCGCACGCCAACGCGCCAACCGCCGAAGGATTGCCGAGCGCCGCTCGGGCGCCACTGGAAGAACTCATCGATCGGGCTGTGCGCGCTCTGGCCGATGCAGATCGGGATACCCAGCGACGGCTCTCGGCGGAGCTGAATGGTTTGCACCTGCTGCGCCGGGAGCACCCGCACGGTGCGGGAAGCCTCCACTGGTTGGTGGCCACCGACACGTGGTTGGGAAGGGCCACAGCGGAGTGCATTCGCAGCGTTCTCGAAAGCTCGGGCATGCAGGCCCAAACGAGACTGGTCCCTGGCCTGCGCACGGACGACCCGCGGGCCTTCCGGGAAGGAGTCAGTGAGCTGGCACGTCTTTGCGCCCAGGACGTCAAGGCGATGCGCGACGGCGGCTGGCGGGTCGTCTTCCACCTCACCGGGAGCTTCAAGGCGGTGCACGGGTTCATGCAGGCGCTGGGGATGCTCTACGCCGATGACATCGTCTACATCTTCGAGCACTCCGACACCCTGCTCCACATCCCCCGTCTGCCGGTCGAGCTCGATGCGCGGCGCATCGTGCGTGAGCACCAGCTTGTCTTCCGGCGCCTCGCGTTCAATCTGGTGGTTGCTCCGGAACACGTGGCCGGCATGCCCGAAACACTCTATGAGCAGGTCGATGACATCATCGACCTCAGCGTCTGGGGCCAGGCCCTCTGGCACGAGGCCCAGGGTGTTCTGCTGAGCGAGCAGTTGTGGCCACCGGCGAGCGAAAAGCTGCGGTTCGGAGACGGTTTCGAAGGGTCCGTCGAGTCGGCGTGCAAACGCCAGCCCGAGCGGATCCGCATCGTCAACGAGCGCTTGATGCAGCTCGCCAGGCACCTGGAGCAGGAGGAGTACAACCCGGCGAGCCTCGACTTCAAGAAGTTGAAAGTCAGACGCCGGCGCTGGACCCATGAATGCGACGCGTGGTCCGACCGCGAGGCTCGCCGCCTCTACGGGCATTTCGACGGCGGCGTCTTCGTGCTGGACGCCCTTGCTCGGCATCTCTGAATCCGGCGCATTGCCTGCGCAGTGGGGGCGTTCCCTCGTTGGACTCCCCGGTGTCCACACCCTCCCAGCATGGGCCGTTCGCGCCCGAGTTCCCTCGACCGCCGGTCAAGCGGGGAGGTGCACCGGCCCCGATAGAGGCCCTGGCGTTCCCATCTCCCGTGGACGTATCCTTCCCTCAGTCGAAACGCAGCCGGAGTTCCAGAGCCTCTGGCGGCCAGCGACCTGCCCGAGGGGCGCCCATGGATGCGGATCTCGTCCTTCTTCTAGGATTGCTCGTAGCCAGCGTCACGCGTCACGCCACAAGGCGGCTCCTGGGCCGCCGGGATCCCGAGCCGTCGGAAGCCGACTTCTCCGACTCGCCAGCTTCGATACCCGGGTCATCGACTTTCGAGGTGAGGACCCCGGGCGATACGGGGTCTGGATTGACGGCCACTCCGGGGTCTGACCCCGGTTACCTGCATGCACGCCAGGTCCCTGCAGCGCCGAGCAGATCCGTGTGCGAGCAGGGAGATCCCCTTCCTGCAGCCGGCGACCTCTCCGGGAGTCGGTGTGCGGGGAGGACGAAGGCCGGCGCGACATGTCGACGAACGGCTCGTCATGGCTCGAGATACTGTCACCTTCACGATTCCGCAGAAGTGGCGAAGAGACGGGCGACGCAGACCAGCTCGACGGGGACAGCAGCGCCTCCCGGGCAACGGTGCGAAGCACGCACCCAGCGCGAAACTCGTTGTCGACGCCGGCCGGTCCGAGGCTTCAGGTACTGTCACGTTCACGCACGCCAGAAGGTCCGTTCCGGTGGCGCGGAAGCAGAACGCGGCCGAGACCGGGCGAACGGAGAACGCGCGAAACGAGAAGGACATCGGAAGGGGACCCATCTCGGTTCGACAAGCTGGTGCGGCGTCCGATCCAGACGCCGCTCGATTCGACCCTACATCCTGGTCGCGCTGGAGCAGCGCAGCGACGAATGGCACCGCTGGCGAAGAAACGGGATCGGAGCCTCGGACGCTCCAGCCATCATGGGCGAAAACCCCTGGAGGGGCCCAGAGGAGGTCCTTGCTGAAAAGCTGGGCGTGGCGCGCGTGTGGATGAACGATCGAATGGCCCGGGGCATCAAGCTCGAGCCCGAGGCACGCGCGCGTTATCGGGATACTGTCGGGCGTCCGGTCGAACCAGTTTGTGTGCAGAGTCGGCAATACGGCTGGATGAGAGCCAGCCTCGACGGGCTGTCGCCCGACGGAAATCATGTGGTGGAGATCAAATGCGGTGAGAGCGTCCACGATTATTGCTCCCGCCGCCGGAAGCCACCCCCGTACTACGATGGTCAGCTTCAGCACATTCTTGCGATCACCGGTCTCCCGCGCATCGATCTATGGTGTTATCTGCCTGGCCGCGATCCCGTCCTCCTCTCCATCTCACGCGACGGCGAGTACATCGAGCGACTTGTTGCCAGGGAGGCCGCTTTCTGGAAGGAAGTCCTTCGCAGGCGATCGGGCTAGTCTGTCCCGTTGCGCATCGGTGTTGACAGGTTCTCCCATTCTGGAGGCCGTTTCGTCGTCCGCCTCATCGTTCCCGGGCTCCGAGGAGGAGCGCGGCGGGTGTTCGATCCCGGGTTCGATCGCCGTGGTGAGGCCGCTCCTAGGGGGAAGCGTAGGAAGGCGCCGAGGGAGCCGGGGAGTGACAGGAGCCGGGTGAAAAGGGGCGCCCGCTCGACCCTCTTCTCGTTCGAGTCCGAGGTACCGACACCCTTCCGACATCGTGGCCTCTATCCCCCTCGCAGGCTCTGGCGCACGAGCTCGTCGAGGCGGGCGAGGAAGCGGGAGCGGTCGCGGTCGGAGAGCGGCGGCGGGCCGGAGGTGGAGATCCCCGCCTCCCGAAGCGAGGCCTTGAGGTCGCGGGTGGCGAGGAGCTCGCCGATGGTGTCCCGCTCGAAGACGCGGCCGTCGAAGCCGAGCACGCGCGCCCCGCGCCCGAGGCAGCGGGCGGCGAGAGGAAGGTCGGCCGTGACGACGATGTCGCCGGGCCGGACCTCCTCGGCGATCCAGTCGTCGGCGGCATCCGGCCCCTCGGGCACGCGGATGGCCTGCACCCCCATGCCCTCCGGAACCCGCACCGGGGAGTTCGCCACCACCGCGACCGGCACCCCGAAGCGGGTCGCGACGACGTAGACCTCGTCCTTCACGGGGCACGCGTCCGCGTCGACCAGGATGGCGATCACCGGGCTCCCTCCCCCGGCCCCGCTCCGGCGGGCGGATCCCCGGGCCGGCAGGCCGCGCCGAGCCGCCCGCCCGGATCGGGTGCCGCCGCGGCCGGGGTCGGGTCCACGCCCTGCCCGCCGGCCTCACACCGGCCCGGCCGGGCGGCCGCGGGGGAGCTCCAGGACGGCGAAGGGCTCGAGGGTATCGAGGGCGGCGAGGCCCTGCTCCGGGCGCCATCGGTAGAGCTCCGCGCGCAGGCCCTCCGGCGTGAACTCGAGCAGCGTGAAGCCGTTCTCCTCCACCGGCGGCACCCACTCCTCGGCGTCGAGGACACCCGACGGCACCGGGCGCTGCCCGCGGGCCGCCGAGGGCCACATGGGCCCGGCGCTCCCGGGCGTCCCGGAGAGCAGGCTCACCACCGGGTTCGGGCGGAGATCGCGCTCCCCGCTCCGGAGGATCCTCCCCGCGCCGGTGGCGTGGAGATCGCCCGAGACGACGAGCGGCATGCGGTCGCGCCGCGCGGAGGCGGCGGCGAGCAGGCGGTCGTGCTGCTCGAGCCAGCCCCGGGGCCAGAAGGGCTTGTCGAGGTCCGCGCGGAGCACGCCATTCGGGTCCTGCACGTCGGGGTACCACTCGCCCCACTTTCCGGCGGTCCAAAGCACCGGCGTGGAGGGGACGAGCGCACCGTGGAGCGCGTCGCTCTTCTGGAGGCGTCGGATCACCCACCCCTCCACGCCGGGCGGGAGGAAGGCGGAACCGCGGTCGCGCCGGGCCGGATCCCGGGCGTTGGTGAGATGCCCCCGGCAGTCGGCGACGAGCGCCTCGAAGAGGCGCCCGACGCGCAGGACGGCGAAGGGCCCCGCGAGCCCCTCCCCGTCGAGCACGGCCCTCGGCTCGAGGCCGGTGGGCGGAAACTCGGGGTAGAAGAGCCGGCGGGTGGCCGCCGCCACCTCCCGCATGAAGCGGTCGGGCGGAAAGGTGCGCAGGCGCGCGTCGGCCTCGTCGTTCTCGGTGAAGTCGTGGTCGTCCTGCACGAAGAAGACGGGCACCGAGCGGAAGTGCGTGGCGTAGAGGTCCGCGATCTGCGGCCCGAAGGCGCGAATCAGCACCTGCTCGTTGTGCCCGCCGAGAACGGGCTCGTCGCGGCGGAAGCGGCCCGCGGTGAGAAGCGCCTGGGGAGACCGGCCCATGGCCAGCCCCGGCCGCGAGCGGAGGTCGAAGTAGACGTGGTCGCCGATGGCGAGCACCGCATCCGGCGCCAGCGAGAGGCCGCGGCGGAGGATCCTCTGGCGCACCCCGGTGGGCCGGAACAGGAAGCCCCGGGTCGGGTGGACGAAGAGGTCGGAGCCCCCGGCACAGGTGTAGACCAGGAGCCGGAAGCGCCGGGGGCGGGCATCCGGCGCCGGGAAGGTGCGGAAGGTCCAGGGATCGCAGAGCGGCTCGCCTCCGGCCCCCACGAGCTCGAGCTCGTAGGCGGTATCCGGCTCGAGGCCCCCGAGCCGGAACCGGTGGAAGCGACCGCCGCCGTCCGAGGCCTGCCCCGGTGCCGCCGATCCCTCGCGCCCTCGCACCCGGAGCACCGGGGCGCGCGGCGGCGTCCGGAAGGAGACCTTGAAGAGCGCCTCCCGGGCACCCGCCGCCCCGAGCAGGTGGGCCACCTCGCCGGGCCACCAGCCGGGATCGGGCGGGAGCGGATCCACCTCGCGGCACCCCGGAAGCGCCCCGAGAAGCGCGGCTCCGCCGAGGCCGACGCCTCCGCGGAGCAGGGCGCGCCGCGAGAGCCGCCCCGCATCGCACGGGCCGGGTGGTCGCGCTGCGGCCCGGAACCGACCCTCCGCGGCCATCCTCCCCTTCCGCTCCCCGGGGTCCCGTCCCGCCCGGCTCCGACCCCGCGG
>JALSIO010000692.1 GCA_026989995.1 Myxococcales bacterium | reverse complement strand
GGTCGCCCACGTCGAGGCCGGGCTCCGCTCCTTCGACCCGACCATGCCGGAGGAGATCAACCGGGTCCTGACCGACCGGATCTCGCGGTGGCTGTTCACCACGGAACCGGCCGCGGAGGAGAACCTGCGCCGCGAGGGTGCGCCCCGGGAGAGGATCCACTTCGTGGGCAACGTCATGATCGACACCTTGCGCGCCCACCTCGACCGGGCTCGCAAGCGCGATGTTCGGACCCCCCTGGGGGTCCCGGACGGCCCCTACGGCGTGCTGACGCTCCACCGCCCCTCCAACGTCGACGATCCGCGCCGGCTCGAAGCCCTCTTCGGCGCCCTCGAGGAGCTTCACCGGGAATGCCCGCTCGTCTTTCCGGTCCACCCCCGCACCCGGGGCGTCATCGAGCGGCAGCTCGGCGGCAGATCGCCGCGGCTCCGGGTCTGCGAGCCCCTCGGCTACCTCGACTTTCTCGCACTGCTCGCCGGCGCGTCCCTCGTGCTGACCGACTCCGGAGGCATCCAAGAGGAGACCACGGTGCTCGGAGTACCCTGCCTGACCCTCCGCGACAACACCGAACGGCCCGTGACGCTCACCCACGGTACGAACAGGCTGGTCGGCGCCGACCCAGATGCCATCCTCCGGGTGGCGCGCGAGGAGCTGGCGAAGGCGGTGGCGCGCCCGCCGGGCGCCGCGGCACGCTCCGCGGATCCGCCGGGCGGCCCGCCACTCTGGGACGGCCGGGCGGCCCGGCGGATCGTGGACGTGCTCGAGCGGGAGGCCCTGCGGCCCGGAGCGGTGGCCTGAAGCGGAGGAGAAGCCATGAAGCGAGCTCGGGACGGGTGCCGGCGCCCGGCTGCCGGCGGGGGCCGCAGGGCTCGGAGGCCCGCGTGACGGCGGCGGGCCCCGGGCACGACCGCCCGCCCCCCCTGTGGCGCCGCCTCCTCGAGGGCTGGCAGGGGATCGCGGCGCGCTTCGGCTTCGCGCAGACGCAGGTGCTGCTCGCCGGGATCTACCTGCTGCTCTTCAGCCCCATCGGGGCGGCGCTCCGCCTCGGCCGCACCGATCCGCTCGAGAAGCACCCGCTCCCGCCCGGCGAGAGCGGCTGGCACGACGTCGAGCGGGAACTGCAGGACGTCGAACGCCTGCGGCATCCCTTCTGAGGCCCGGCGGTCCCGTGTCCCCGCGGCCCATTCTTCGGAAGGCCCCATGAAGATTCTCGGCCTTTCCTGCTTCTACCACGATTCGGCGGCGGCCCTGCTCGTGGACGGCGCGCTCGTCGCGGCGGCCCACGAGGAGCGCTTCAGCCGGAAACGCCACGACCCCTCCTTCCCGCGGCAGGCCGTTCGCTTCTGCCTGGCCGAGGCCGGGCTCCGGCCCGCGGACCTCGACTACGTGGTCTTCTACGACAAGCCGCTGCTCAAGTTCGAGCGGCTGCTGCAGACCTACCTCGGCACGGTGCCGAAGGGCCTCGCCTCCTTCACCAAGGCGATGCCGGTGTGGCTCCGGGAGAAGCTCTGGACCACCCGGGTGATCCGAGACGAGCTCGACTACGACGGCGAGCTCCTCTTCACCGAGCACCACCAGTCCCACGCGGCAGCGGCCTTCTTCCCCTCCCCCTTCCGCGAGGCGGCGATCCTG
>JALSIO010000691.1 GCA_026989995.1 Myxococcales bacterium | reverse complement strand
CGGGCGTTGCGTGAAGTTGGCGTGCAGGCACGCAGGAGCGGGCGTTTCGAGCCGCCCGGGGCGGTGCATGCTCGATTTCGCCATTCCGCTCAAGCCGAGACGCCTCTCCCGGGACTGGGGGCGCGTCGCCGCACTTCTCGAGGCCACGCTGCGCTCGGTCCTGTGGCAGACCGATCCGGACTTTCGGATGCTCCTCGCGGTCGCGGATCCCCCTCCCGTGGCGCTCCGGGATCCGCGCATCGAGGTCATCGAGGTGCCGCCGGCGACCTCTGAGCCGAGACGCGGCTTCCGGGACAGGCGGCGCCGGATCCTCGCGATGGCGGGGGAGGTCTGTGCGCGGGGAGGTGACATCTTCGTGCCGGTGGATGCCGACGATCTCCCGAGCCGGCGCCTCGCCCGCTTCCTGAACACGCGGCCGCATGCGGACGGCTTCGAGGCTCCGCCTCGCGGCGGGATTCTCGAATCTCGGCGGGACATCCATCGCCGTGCGCCTGGCACCCGGAGACGCGCCGGAGGACGGCAGCCGCCCGCGCACCCACCGGCTGGGCCGCAGCCACCATCTCTGGGGATCGGCGCTGCGGCGCCAGGGGCCGCTCGCGTCGTGACGGAGTGGCTCGCTCCCGCACCTCGGCCGACGTGGCCCACGGCGTGGCCCTGGCTCGGCCCGGCGCTCGCGGCGCTTGCCATGCCCGGGCGGCGGCGGCCGAAGGGGGAGCCCACGGCCGCGGGGCGGTGGAGGAAGCGCATCCCGGAGGCCTCTCCCAGGCCGAGGGGGCGCCCGTCGGCGGCGCCATGCCGGCCGGGGCGGGTACCCTGCCTCGGGCGCGGCGGGGGGCGCGCCCGCGCCCGCCGGCGAGGAGGAGAGGCATGGCCATCGTGGCGGTGAGCATCGCACCCGCGGGCGTCGGCCCCTCCATGGCCGAGCACGTGGCTCGTGCGCTGCGGGTGCTCGAAGGGCAGGACCGGGTCACGTGGGAGCTCGGTCCCATGTTCACGACGCTCGAGGGGGATCTCCGGGAGATCTTCGATCTCGTCGTCGCCATGCAGGAGGCGGTCTTCGAGGCCGGCGCACCCCGGGTGGGAATGGTCATCAAGACGGACGAACGTCGCGACCGACCCGCCACCGCGGCCGAGAAGGTGGCCCGGGTGAGGGAGCTGCTCGGCCGCTGAGCGCGCCCGGGTCCGCGGCCGGCGGCCCGTCCTGTCCATGCCCCCGTTCCAGCCCGTCCGACGGCGAAACGGCCCCGTCCCGCCCTCCCGAGAGCCGACGGAGCCCGTTCCCTCCGGTGGATCCTCCCAGCCTGTGTCCCCTCGGGGTAAAAGTGGAGGATGCTTCTTGCTTGGACAATGATCCAACGTTAGACTTGTCTCCAAGTTCTCCTGAGCGGCGGGGGAGCGGGAGGAGGCGCGATGCCGGGGCGGACGCCGGGCTGGGGAGCGGTCGGAGGGGCGCGCCGGCGGGGGGTGGCGCACGGGGCGGAGGCCCCGGCTCCCCTCGGCCGGCGCGAGCGGCGCCGGCGTGCGCTCCGCCGCCGGATCTACGAGGTGGCCCGGGAGCTCTTCCGGAAGCAGGGCTTCGAGGCCACCACGGTCGAGCAGATCGCCGAGGCGGCGGACATCGCCCCGGCGACCTTCTTCAACCACTTCCAGAGCAAGGGCGCGGTCCTCGCCACCATGACCGGCGAGGTCCTCGAGTACGTGGGCGAGCTCGTCGAGCGGCACCTCGAGGGCGGGGGCTCGATCGGGGATCAGCTGGTGGGGCTCGCCGAAGATGCCGCGCGCCAGATCGCCGACAACCACGGGCTCGCCCGCGACGTGGTCCTCGAGTTCGTGCGCAGGGAGTCCCGGCCGGAGGACACCGTCCCCTATCTCACGCGGCTCCAGGGGCCCGTCGCAGACACGCTCAGGCGCGGGCAGGAGCGGGGCGACGTCCGGCGCGACGAGGACGCGGAGTTCCTCGCCGAGATGGTGCTCGGAGCGCTCAATGCCCCGGTGGCCCACTGGCTCGCCGACCCGAACTACCCGATCGCCGAACGTCTGCCCCGCGCGGCGGCCTTCGTGTGGGAGGCCATCCGGATCCGCGAGCCGGAGCCGCGCCGGCCCGTTCGAGCTGCCGCCCTGCGCCCCGGCCGGGGAGCGGGGCCGACTCCGAGGAGAGAACCTTGACCGAGAGTCTGCGCGAGCAGATCGAACGCACCGAGTTCGGGGCCTCCCCGTTCTGGACCTGGAAGCCGGAAACGTGGGAGGCCCTCCGTTTCCTTCGCACCCACGCGCCCGTCCACTGGTCCGAGCCGGATGGCCTCTTCGTCGTCTCGCGTTTCGAGGACGTCTCCCACGTCTCCAAGAACCACCGCATCTTCTGCTCCGGTGGCGGGGTCCTCCCCGGAAACCCGGCCAAGCTCGGCCTCATCGACGAGGACGAGCCCCGGCACACCCGGCTGCGCCGGCTGATCAACCGGGGCTTCACGCCGCGCATGGTGCAGAAGCTCGAGGGGACCTTCCGCGAGATCGTCGACGAGACCCTCGACGCCGTGGCCGACCGTCGCGAATGCGATTTCGTCGACGACATCGCAGTGCCGATCCCGCTGCTGCTCATCGCCGAGATGATCGGAATCCGCCGGGAGGACCGGAAGCGCTTCCACCAGTGGTCCGACGACATGATCCTCGCCCAGGGGAACCTGCACGACCCCGAGGTCGTGGTCCGCGCCGGCCGGGCCTACGGCGAGTACGTGGCCTACGTCCAGGATCTTCTCGAGGAGAGGCGTCGGGAGCCCCGCGACGATCTGCTCTCGGTCCTCCTCCACGCCAAGGAGGAGGGGCTGCTCCGCGACCGGGACGATGTCCCCGCATCGCCGGTCGCCTCGGCCATGCCGGCGGAGGAGGCGGAGCGGCTCCATCGGGACGAGCTCCTGCAGTTCGCGGTCCTGCTCCTCGTCGCCGGAAACGAGACCACCCGAAACGCCCTCACGGGCTCCATGCACCTGCTGATCGAGCACCCGGATGCGCGCCGGGAGCTGCTGGCGCATCCCGAAAAGATCCCGGCCGCGGTGGAGGAGCTGCTGCGGCTCACCTCTCCCGTGGTGAGTTTTCTTCGGACCGCGACGCGGGACACCGAGCTCCGGGGCCGGAAGGTCGAGAAGGGGCAGCAGGTGCTGATGCTCTATCCCTCGGCCAACCGGGACGAATCGGTGTTCCCGGAGCCGGATCGCCTCGACATCGACCGCCATCCCCATCACCTGGCCTTCGGGATCGGGAACCACTTCTGCCTCGGCGCCAACCTGGCGCGGATGGAGCTCCGGGTGGCGCTGGCCGAGATCCTGCGCCGCTTTCCGGACATGGACTACGCGGAAGGCGTCGAAGGGCCCGAGATGGCGCCCTCGGCGCTGGTGCGGAGTTTCCGGCACATGCGCGTGCGCTACAGCCCCGAGCGCTGACCCCGCCCGCACCCGCGGCGGGTCGCCGGCCGGGCCTTCGCCGGCGCGGCCCGGGCGCGTGTGTCCGGGAGGTTCCGGCAGCGGTGCGCTTCCGGAGCGGGCTATGGTTCGGGCCGGGGAGCCCGGCGTGCCGAGCGCGTCCCGGGCCCCCGGTGTCTCGCGGGGACCGGGCGGAGCACGGGAGGGACCGGGATGGAGGATCTGCGCGACCGGGTGGCCGTGGTGACCGGAGGCGCCAGCGGAATCGGGAGGGCGCTGGCCAGGGCCTTCCTCTCCGAAGGGATGAAGGTGGTGGTCGCCGACGTGGAGGAGCCGGCCCTCGAGAAGACCGTGGCCGAGCTCTCGGAGCTCGGGACGGTGACGGGACGGCGTACGGACGTCCGCCACGTCGCCGAGGTGGAGGCGCTCGCAGACCACACCTACGAGGCCTTCGGGGCCTGCCACATCCTGTGCAACAACGCCGGCGTGAGCGTGCCGCAGCTGAAGGTGTGGGAGACCACGCCCAACGACTGGCGCTGGGTGCACGACGTGAACGTGCACGGGGTGGTCCACGGGATCCAGGCCTTCGTGCCGCGGATGATCGCCGGCGGCGAGGAGGGCGTGGTGGTGAACACCTCCTCGGGAGACGGAGGCATCCAGCCACTCGCGACCCAGTCGGTGTACGCCTCCAGCAAGGCGGCGGTCTCCATCCTGACCGAGTGCCTCGATGCCCAGCTGCGCGCCGAGACCCGACTGCGGGCGGCGATCTTCTACCCGTCCGGGGGGCTTCTCAAGACCGGCATCTGGACCACCGCCCGCAACCGCCCCCCGGAGCTGGCGCGGGAGCGCCCGGTGCCGGCCGGGGCCGAGCCCACCTTCGAGGAGTTCATGGAGGGCCTGCGGCGGGCGGGCATCGAGCTTCCCGTCCAGGATCTCGACGCCCTCGCCCGCGACGCGGTGGAGGGCATCCGGCGCGGGGATTTCGTGATCATGATGGGCCGCGAGCAGATGGAGGCGACCCTCGTGGAGCGCGCGCGCAAGCTCGCAGCCGGAGAGAACCCGACCACCGTGATGCCCGGCCTCTAGGCATCGGGAGGGATCGCGGGCGCGAGGCGGGCTCTACGCGATCCGGGCTGCCCGCCGGCTCGCGGAGGCAGCGACCATGACCGTCGTCCCCGGGCCCGGGCCGGATTGCCTCGCCGCGCGCTCGCGCGCGGCGCTCTGCGTCCTCGGCCGGGAATACCTCCTGATCGGCCATCTGCAGGATCGCGTGGGCCTTCCCCTCGCGATCCGGGAGGTCGGCGAGGCGGCCCAGACCCAGCTCGCCATCGACGAGTGGATGGGGGCCAGCCCGATCTACTCGCGGCGCATGCAGCGGCTCCTCCGTTTCGAGGGCAGGGACGTCGCCACGGTCTTCAAGAACCTCCAGCTCGACATCGGTGCCCCCCACCAGTTCATGGACTTCCAGTTCCGTCTCGACCGCCCGGATTACGGGGAGTTCTGGCTGCCCCACTGCGGAGCGCTGCTCGACGTGGAACGCTTCGGGGAGGGGCGGGTCCGCACCATGTGCCACGACATCGAGGATCCGACCTTCGACGCCACCGCCGCGGCGACCGATCCGAGGCTCCGGATGCGCCCGATCCACCGGCCGCCTCGGGTTCCCCCCGACCGCTATCCCCACTGTCGCTGGAAGGTGTACCTGGACGAGGAGGCCGCGCCCTACGGGCAGCACCCGCACCTCCGGCTCCTGGAGAAGAGCCGGATCGCCGCGACACCCGTCGAGCTTCCGGACCGCGACCGCGAACCGGGTGGCTGGCGGGACTACAGCGGCCCCTTCGATCCGGGCTTCCAGCTCGAGGACCTCTCGCACCGGGCGCTGGTGGCCGTGTGCCAGGAGATTCCGGTGCAAAGCCACCTCCTCGCCCGCTCGCTGCTTCTCGCGGTGCGGACGCGCCACGGCGAGGCCGTGGCCCGGTCCATCGGCCGCGGGCAGTGGACCGGCGCCGCGGCCATCGGGGCCTGGCGGCTCCGGCGGGCACTCGGCCTCGGAGAGGGGATCGAGGACGTGGTCGAGGTCTTTCGCCTCCACCCCCACTTCCTTCCGCGGACCTACGTGGATCTCGTCGCGGAGGTGACGGGCGAGCGCCGGGCGACGATCGGCCTGCGGGACTGTCCCGCCCTCGAAGAGGCCGACGCGGACTCCTGGTTCGGCGGCCTCTCGGAAGCCGGCCACCCGGCGCTCGATGCCATCGCCACCGTGGTCAGTCCGCGCGCGCGCCTGCGCCCCGTCCGCCGCCCGGACGCACGTTTCGCCTGGGAGATCGAGATCGATCCCGGGGCCGAGCCCCGCCCCGAGCCGCCGGAGATGCGGCTCGGGCGGGTCAGCCGGGGGGTCGACTTCGAGCTGATGCCGCGGCGGCCGCTCCGCGTCGACTAGCGGGGGCGGAGATCCCGGTGGGGGCGCCGGCGGCCGAGCCCGACGAGGCCCGCCGCCACGAGGAGCAGGGCGCGCGGCTCCGGGACCACGAAGGGAAGGCTGGGGTCGCGCACCAGGTCCACGGCCAGGCGCACCTTCGTGAGGTCGGCGAGCGCGGCGTCGGGTCGCGAGAGGGTGACGATGCCGAAGAGGGTCCACTCCCGGGTCACGAAGTCGAGCCCGTCCGCGAGCAGCCACTGCCCCCGCCGCCCGGCATCGCCGGGAAGGGTGCCGGGCGAGTCCGGGGTGACGACCTCGTCGAAGAGCGGGGCCCCGGAAAGCTCCAGGCCCTCGAGGCCGAGCAGCCGCAGTGCGGCACTCGCGCCGGGCACCTCCTGGGCGCGCACCTGGATCTGAAGGCCGTTCCAGTCGGTGATGGGCGCGAGGCCACCGAGGCGCTCGGCGGCCACGGCCCCGGCGGGGCAGCCCCGGCCCCAGCAGAGCAGGTGGGGCGCTCCCATGGCGGGCGAGACGCGGAACGACAGCCGGCGACCGCCGGCGAGCCGATGCTCGATCGCGAAGCGGAGGGGAACGCCGGAGAGCTCGGCTGCGCCGCCGAGATCGAGGGCGAGGGCGTGGGCCGGATCCGTCACCTCCCCTGCGATGAGGTACATGTCGGCGGCGCGGAACTCTCCGGTGCGGGACGAGATCAGGAGCTCGAAGCCGGAGAGGCCGGTCTCGTCGAACTTCCCGGTGGGTCGATCGAGGCGGAAGAAGGGGAGGGGATCGTCGGGATCGGTGGCGACCACCAGCCCCGCCGCGGGCACCGCCGGCAGGAGCACCGCGGCGAGCCAGCCCGTGACGACGGCCTGCAGGGCTCCGGCGGCGCGCGCGATCACGGTCCCACCTCCACCCGGGAGGTGGCCGGGCCGGGCCCTCGGGTGTCACGGCCCGGGCGCGTCGACGCCCCGGGGCTTCCGGGTCGTCGACCCCGCGGGTCACGGGCGGGAGCGTCGCCCGCTCCGGCCTTGCGCGGTGCCCCGGGCGCGCATAGGCTCGGCGCGCCCCCGGTCCCGCCTCCCTCTCTTCCCTTCCGCGGCGGGCCCGTCGGGACGCGGGAGGACGATCGTGGCGCAGACGGGCCGCAGGGATTTCGGTCCCGAGACCACCACCGACGAGGTGCTGGAGGGCATCGATCTCTCGGGCCGGACGGCGCTGGTCACGGGTGCCTCGGGTGGCCTGGGCGCGGAGACGGCGCGGGCCCTCGCCTCCCGGGGTGCACGGGTGATCCTGGCCGCGCGCGACCGCGAGAAGCTCGACGCGGTCGCGGAGTCGATCCGGCGGGCCACCGCGGCCGAGGTCGAGACCGTGGCCCTCGAGCTCGGTTCCCTCGCCGGGATCCGCGCCGCGGCCGGCCGCGTGCTCGAGCGCCACCAGGCCCTCCACGTCCTGGTGAACAACGCCGGGGTCATGGCCTGCCCGGAGTCCCGGACGGAGGACGGCTTCGAGCTCCAATTCGGCGTGAACCACCTCGGCCACTTCCTCCTCACCGGGCTGCTCGCGCCGGCCCTGCTTCGCGGCGGGTCGGCCCGCATCGTCTGCGTGAGCTCCCGTGGCCATCAGCAGTCCCCGGTGCGATGGGACGACCTCTTCTTCGAGAAGGAGCCCTACGACAAGTGGGCCGCCTACGGCCAGTCCAAGACCGCCAACGTCCTCCACGCCGTCGAGCTCGAGCGCCGGCTCGGCGGACGGGGCGTGCACGCCTTTGCCGTCCACCCCGGCGTGATTCCGACCGACCTGTCGCGGCACATGGAGCGCGAGGACTTCGAGCACATCCGCCGCCGGTCGGGAGGCCAGCTGAGGCTCAAGACCGTGGCGCAGGGCGCCGCGACCTCGGTCTACGCCGCCACCGCCCCGGAGCTCGAGGGACGGGGCGGGGTCTACCTCGAGGACTGCCACGTGGCGGAGGTGAACGACGATCCGGAGTCGCGGGAGGGGGTGCGCTCCTACGCGCTCGACCCGGCGGCGGCCGCCCGCCTCTGGGAGCTTTCGGAAGAGCTCGTGGGCCAGCGCCTCCCCGTCTGAGCCGGCTGTGATCGCCGGGGTGCCGGCCGCCCGCGGGCAGGGTCCCGGCGCCCGGGCGCCTCCCGGGGCCGGCCGTCGAACCGGTGCGGGCGCGCGGCGGGCTGGCGTGCGGGCCTCAGGCCGGGGGCGCGAAAAGCCCCCGTACCCGATCGGCGAGCCATGCCGGGTGCCGGGCGTTCTCGCGCAGGGGAAAGATCGGCGGCTCGTCGGCCATCTCCTCGATGGCGCCGGCCCACTCCTCCGGGGACAGGGGGGCGAACGATTCGGCGGCGTCGAGGGCGCGGGGCAGGAGCTCGAGGTCGCTGGGCGTGCAGAACGCGCTGATCCCCGGGGTCGAGAGGGCGAAGCGCACGCCGCGGCGGATGGCGGCGGGATCGGTCTGCGGCCGGTACCAGGTCAGGTACTCCGGGGCGTCCTCGCCCCAGGGACGGCGCGCACAGGCCTTGATGGCCATGGCTCCCACGTCCCGCTCCCGGCAGAGGGCGAGCAGGGCTTCGGCGTCGGCCCGGTACGCGGGCTCGGCGAAGGCCCGCGGGTAGACGGGAAAGAGCACGGTATCGAGATCGTGGCGGCGGATGGCCTCGGCGTGGGCGGCCGGGGCGCCCTCGTCGTGCCCCGTGATCCCGATGAAGCGAACGAGCCCCCGCTCGCGGGCCTCGAGCAGGACGTCGACGGCGGCCGCGCGGCTGTCGAGGTCCTCGAGGTCGGTGACGCCGTGGAGCTGGTAGAGATCGAGGTGGTCGGTGCGAAGGCGGCGCAGCGACTCCTCGAGGTCCGCGCGAACGCCATCCGGATTGCGCCGGCCCGTCTTGCACGCCACGAAGACGCGGTCGCGCACGGTCGGCAGGTGCGGGCCCACCGCGAGCTCGGCCGCCCCGTAGCCGGGCGCGATGTCGAGGTGGTTGACCCCGCGATCGATGGCCTCGCGGAAGGGTCGTTCGGCCTCGGCCGGCGTGCAGGCCATGAAGCAGGCCCCCCCGAGGATCGCCACCGAGCTCTCGTGTTCCGTGCGTCCGAGGCGTCGTCGCTCCACGCCGTCCTCCCGGGGCCGAGCATAGCCCGCGGCCGCAGCGCGCACGGGCGAGCTGCTATCGCCGCGCCGAGGCGGCCGGAGCCGGCGGCGCACCCTCCAGGGTGAAGGCGACGAGGGCATCGCCCACCCCGCCCGGGGCGCGCCCGTACCCGGTCGCGGCGATGAGCACCACCTGGCGGCCACCCTCCCGCACCCGGTAGGTCATGGGCGTGGCCTGCCCGCCCGCGGGAAGCCGCCAGTGCCAGAGCTCCTCGCCCGTGGCGGTGTCGAAGGCGCGGAAGGTGCGGTCGAGGGTCGCGCCGAGGAAGGTCACGCCACCGGCCGTCACCAGGGGGCCTCCCAGGTTCGGGATCCCCACGGTGATCGGCAGCGGGATCGGCGCGAGGTCGCGGAGGGTCCCGATCGGGCGCTCCCACGCGATCTCGCCGGTGCCGAGGTCCACCGCCACCAGCTTGCCCCAGGGAGGCGGGCTGCAGGGCATGCCGAGGGGCGAAAGCAGGAGCTCCCGGTGCATGCGGTACGGGGTTCCCTCCATGGGAGCGAGGTAGCCGTCGATCTCCTCGGGGACCCGGTCGCGCGGCACGAGGCGCACGGCCCAGGGGAGGTCCTGGACGTTGACCACGAGGAGCTGGCGTTCCGGGTCGACGGCGACCCCGCCCCAGTTGATCCCGCCCGCGTTGCCCGGGATCGCCAGCGATCCCTCCAGGGTGGGTGGTGTGTAGATCCCGTCGTTCCGGAGCGCCGCGAGGCGCCTCCGGCACACGCCGCGGTCCCAGGGCGTGAGGCCGAAGGCCTCCCGCGGGTCGAGCCGGTGCCGGACCAGAGGCGGGGGGCGGCGGGGGAAGGGCTGCGTGGGCGAAAGCCGCTCGCCGGGCACTCCGCCCTGCGGCACCGGGCGCTCGTCCACGGGGAAGAGCGGCTCGCCCGTCTCGCGGTGCAGCACGAAGAGGAGCCCCATCTTGGTGCCCTGGACCAGTGCGGGAAGCGTGTGCCCCGCCCGGCGCAGCGGGAAGAGGGTCGGCTGCGCGGGCACGTCGTAGTCCCACAGGTCGTGGTGGACGGTCTGGAAGCGCCACACCACCTCGCCGGTCGAGGCCCGCAGGGCCACGACGGAGCTGCCGTAGTGGTCGATGTGGGAGGGGCCGCGGAAGTAGTCCGGCGCCGGGTTGCCCGTCGGCACGAAGAGCAGGTCGCGCTCCTCGTCCACCGCCATGGGCGCCCACACGTTGGGTGTGCCGAGGGCGTAGCCGTGCTCCGTCGTGTTCTCGGGCGTGCGCTCGAAGTCCGGCGGCGCGAGGTCGAAGGCCCAGCGAAGCGCCCCGGTGCGGGCGTCGTAGGCGCGAACGACGCCGCTCGGGGCGTCCACCCGCTGGTTGTCCGCGACCGCGGAGCCCACCACGACGAGGTCCCCCGCGACGGCGGGCGGGGAGGTCACCTGGTACTCCCCCCGCCAGGCCTGTCTGCCGACGCCGGGGTTCAGGTCGACGGTTCCCGCGCTGCCGAAGCCGGCACAGGGGATCCCGCTTTCGGCATCGAGGGCGATGAGCCGGGCGTCGTTGGTGGCGGTGAAGATCCGCCGCGCGCAGGGCGAACCGGCCGGGGCCCGGGGGTCGCGCCAGGTGGACACCCCCCGGCACACGAGCTGGTTGGCATAGCGGCCCCCGAGCTCGATCTTCGGGTCGAAGGTCCAGCGCTCGGCGCCGGTCTCCGGGTCGAGGGCGATCACGCGGTTGTAGGGGGTGCAGAGGTAGAGACTTCCCTCGACGAGCAGGGGCGTCACCTCGGAGGCGAGGGTGGAGGGGTGGTCGCCGCGCGCATCCGGGAGGTCCCCGGTGTGGTAGGTCCACGCCGGGCGCAGGCGATGGACGTTCCCGGGGTGGATCTCGCGAAGCGGGGAGTAGCGGAGGCCGCCGGGATCCCCACCCCAGGCGGGCCAGCTGGCGGGCGGGCCGGAGGCCGGCGGAGGCGCCTCCGACGGACCGCAGGCGCCGAGGCCGGCGAGCGCGCCGGCCGCGAGGAGCAGGGCGGCGCCGCGGAAGGAGGATCGCCGGTCCCTGGACCGGGGCTGCCGCCGGCGACCCGCCGGCGCGGTCCTCGCCGGGGCGCCGGGCCGCGAGGCCGAGCGCCGGAAGGCGCTGCATCGTCCCGGAACCGTGGAAGGCAAGGTCCTCCTCCCTGCCGCCGGACGGGGCGGGGTGCGACGGGGTACCATGGCACGGGCTCCGCCACAAGCGGGGAGTCGGCGCTCGAGCCGGTCCCGCCGCCGGCGCGCGCCGCGGATCCGGCCACGGCCCTCGCCAGGCGTGCCGATGCACTCCCGGGTCACCGTCCTCCCGCGCCTCGCGGGGTCGTCCGCCGCAGCCACCGCCCCGCCGCCCCCGCCTCGGGACGCCGGCGGTGCCCTCACGCGGGCTCCTCCGCGGCGAGCTCGCGCGGGTCCGTGCCGAGGATCCGGGCCGCCGCCAGGAGGCCCGCGTGGGC
>JALSIO010000690.1 GCA_026989995.1 Myxococcales bacterium | reverse complement strand
GCAGTGCAAGCGACTCCGGGGTGGCGTCCGGTGCCTCGGCCCGCACCTCGAGCCCGGCTCCGGGCCGATCCACCGCCTGGTGGTGCCAGGAGGCGATGACGAGCCGGCGCCCGCCGAGGATGGCCTGGAGCTCGCTACCCGCCTCGAGCTCCACCGGGTGCTCGCAGGGCTGCTCCTGGGAGGCGCGGTGGCGGACCCCCTCCGGCCCCGGCTCGGGCAGGTGCGGGTGAAGGCTTCCGCCCCGGAGCACGTTGAGCAGCTGCAGTCCCCGGCAGATCGCGAGGACCGGCAGCCGCCGGTGCAGGGCGATCTCGAAAAGCGAGAGCTCGAAGGCATCGCGTTCCGGACACAGGGCGTAGTTGGCCGGGTGGGGCTCCCCCCCGAAAAGCCTCGGGTCGAGGTCGCCGCCGCCGCCGAAGAGGATCCCGTCCACAGCCCGCAGCAGCTCCTCCGGATGGGCCTCGCCGGGCGGCAGCAGCACCGGAACACCTCCGGCGAGGCGCACCGCGTCCACGTACGCCGTGGGCAGGTGAAAGGATTCCCGGACGCCTCCGGAGCGGTGGTAGGTGGTGATGCCGATGAGCGGCCGCGACATCCGCCTAGACCCGTTCGTAGTAGCGCCCGCGCTCGACGTCCGTCACCGCCGCGTCGAAGACCGCCTGCTCGCTCCGGGCAAAGTGGAGCAGGTGACGCACCACCGCGTCGCCGAAGGCGCGGCGGGCGAGGTCGCTGGCCGCGAAGGCCTCGATCGCCTCCGGAAGCCGCCGGGGCACCCGGGGGACGTCCTCGCGGCGGTAGGCATCCCCGCGCAGGGGCGGGGGCGGCGCGATCTCCCTCTCGAGCCCCTCGAGGCCCGCCGCGAGCAGCGCGGCGTACACCAGGTAGGGGTTCGCGTCGGCTCCGGGAACCCGGCACTCGACGCGCAGCGACTCGCCCCGCCCGACCACCCGGAGCCCGGCGGTGCGGTTGTCGAGACTCCACGCGATCCGCGTAGGGGCGAAGGTCCCCTCCCGGAAGCGCTTGTAGGAATTCGGGTTGGGGGCGAGCAGCAGCGAGAGCTCGCGGAGGTGCGCGAGCAGGCCGCCCACGAACCAAAGGAAGGTGGGGGAGGCGAGGCCGGGCCCGTCCGGCTCGAGCGGCCGGTCGCCCGCGAAGGCGGACCGCCCGGCACCGTCGCAGAGGCTCAGGTGCACGTGGAGGCTGCTGCCCGCCAGATCCTCCCGCCACTTGGCCATGAAGGTGATCGATGCGCCCTCCGAGGCGGCGATCTCCCGGGCCGCCTGCTTGTAGAGCACGTGGCGATCGGCCATCTCGAGGGCGGGTGCGTAGCGGAGGTTGATCTCGTGCTGACCGGGCCCCCACTCCCCCTTGGAGAACTCCACCGGGATCCCCGAGGCGTCCACCTCCCTGCGGATCCTCCCGATCACCGGCTCGGCGAAGGTACCCGAGAGGATGTGGTAGTCCTCGATGTAGCGTCCGGTGGGCCGGAGCCCCCGGTACCCCCGGGTGCGCGCTTCGTCGTAGTCCTCCCGCACCAGGAAGAACTCGAGTTCGCTTCCCATCTGGGGTTCGAGGCCGAGGCGCCGGGCGCGCTCCACCTGGCGGGCCAGGATCCGCCGGGGCGCGACCTCCA
>JALSIO010000689.1 GCA_026989995.1 Myxococcales bacterium | reverse complement strand
AGCGAGAGCAGCGGCCCGATCTCCGGCCGCGCGCGTCCGGCGAGGACCTCCCGGTAGACCCGCGCCACCTCCTCCGGTCCCGAAGCGCGCTCCACGCGCAGCCAGCGCCGGACGAAGGGGACGAAGCGGTGCCAGGCGGAAGCCTGGCGCTCGCGGAGGCCTGCGGCACCCCATTCTGCGAGGCGCGAGGCGATCCGATCCGGGGCGAAGAAGAACGCGGGCTCGGGTCCCGGGAGGTGGGCGATCTCCCCGGCGTCCTCGAAATGCGTGAGCCCCACCCGGGCGCTGTGGCGAAGGCCACCGCCGAGGTGCTCGTGCACGGCGCGGGTGAGGCCGGCGTCGCCCGCGAAATCCACGAAGACCGCGGGCCGGGCCGGGTCGAGATCCGGGACCGCGCCGTAGAGGAGGGCGCGGTCGTAGCAGCCGAGGCCGGCGACGAACTCCCGGTTGCGCTCCGAGGTCAGGCCCACGACCTCCGGGCGGGCTCCCGCGCGCTCGTGGAGCAGGAAGGCGAGGGCGACGGCGGTGCGACTCGAGGCGCTCGAGAGGATCACGGCCTCCGCACCGAAGAAACCCTCGGCATGGAGGAAGTCGTCGAGCAGGAAGGCGGTCACGAAGAGGGGCCACAGGAGCGCCTGCAGCGGCTCGTGCTCCGGCACGTACAGGGGGTCCGCGCGGGTGGCGGTGTAGAGGTTGTAGGCTCCGGGCAGACCCGCGCGGTGTGGCGAGCCGTCGGTGAATCCGCCCGCGCCCGCTCCGCGGGGCTGGACCACGAGGTGGGTCGACATCGGGAGGTAGCCGAAGACCCGCTCGCCCTCGGCCACGCCCTCGGCGCGCGAGGCGACCACGTCGGCAAAGCCCCACACGGGGATGCGTCCCCAGCCCGCCGGGGCAGGGAAGAAGCGCCAGTAGCCCAGGGCCTCGCCGACCACCGCGTAGGTGATGTTGTTGGCCGTGAGCGCGAAGGAGTGCACGGCGAGCAGTGCCGCGCCCGGCTGGGGCGGGTCCGGAAGGGGCGCCTCCACCACCCGCGTCTGCCCGAGGTCGTCGCGCCGGACCTGGAAGTCGAGGCCGGGGAGACCCGGCTGCCGCTCGCGCATGCGGGAAGGCTACCGGAGCCGCGGCAGGCCGCCGCCCCGGCGTGCCTCTTCCCGGAAGCGCCCGGGCCGCGCGCGGCCCTCGGCCCCGGGGCGCGGGGAGGGCGCCGGGCCGGGCCGCCCCCCGGTCCCCCCGCCCGCCGGCCTGGGTCCGCGGGCGCGGGTTCGATAGCTTGCCGCCGGACGCGGGGCACCCCGGAGCGGACGGCCGGGATCGCCTTCGTGGACGACCGGGCCGCGCCTGGGGGCCCGCAGGGGGGAGAGGATGGGAATCCGTCGCATCGTGGCCGCGGCGTCGATCGCGGCCTTCCTGCCGCTCGCGACGGCCGGCTGCTTCGGCCGCTTCGAGCTGACCCGCAAGGTCTACCGCTTCAACCAGGAGGTGAGCCCGGACAAGTGGGTCCAGTGGCTCACCTTTCTCGCGCTGAACTTCATCCCGGTGTACGGGATCGCGGTGTGGGTGGATGCGCTCTTCGCGAACTCGGTCGAGTTCTGGACGGGCACCAATCCCATCACCGCCGACGCCTCCCGGGTGCTCC
>JALSIO010000688.1 GCA_026989995.1 Myxococcales bacterium | reverse complement strand
ATCGGCGGCCTCATGGCGGTCGTCGAGGAAGGGGGCGCACTTTCCCCGGACCTCCGGCTCCTGCTGCTCGTGGGCCTCCTGGGCTCCTTCACGACCTTCTCCACTTTCGGCCACGAGACCCTCGCCCTGCTCCGCGAGGGCGACCTCCCCCTGTCGGTCGCCAACGTCGGAGGGAACGTGGTCCTCGGTCTGCTCGCGGTCTTCGCCGGCCGCGCGCTCGCCCGCTGGTTCGCGGGCTGAGGAGGATGGATTGAAGCTCGAGGGCGACGGACGGCTTCTCCGCATCTTCCTCGGCGAGGGGGACCGCCACGGCGGCCGCCCCCTGCACGAGGTCATCGTCCGGCGGGCCCGCGAGGCGGGGCTCGCCGGCGCCACCGTCCTCCGCGGCGTGGAGGGGTACGGCGCCCGCAGCCGACTGCACACCACCCGGATCCTCCGCCTCTCCGAGGACCTGCCCCTCGTGGTCGAGATCGTGGATCGGCCGGATCGCATCGAGGCCTTCCTCCCGGTGCTCGACGAGCTCGTGGACGAGGGCCTGATCACGGTGGAGCCGGTGCACGTCGTGGCTTACCGCCACGGAAGCGGCGAGGGGCGCTGAAGCGGAGGGCGGTGCCGGGCACCTGCGCCCGAGACCGCACGGGGCGGGCCGGCCCGCGGCCCGCCCTGTGCCGGACGCCGCCTAGGGGAAGATGCCCTGGGCCAGGTAGCTCGCCCCCACCCGGCGCAGGGCGAAGGCATAGGCGGCCGTCCGGAGGTCGGGAAGGCGGCGGCTCCGCCACTCGCGGTGGATCTGCTCGTAGGCGAGGATCATCGTCTCGTCGAGGGCGCTCACGACGAAGTCCACCTCCTCGGGCCCGCGGATGAGCTCCTGCCGGCTGGCCTCGTCGAGGCTCGAGCCGGTGAGGCGCTCCACCGCGGCCACGACCTTCCGCGTGTGGAGCTCCTCGAGGCGGCGGTTCATCCGCTCGAAGCTCGCGTGGGAGAGGTTCTTCAGCCACTCGAAGTAGGAGACGGTGACGCCACCCGCGTTCAGGTAGAGATCGGGGAGGACGAGCACCCTGCGGGCCCGGAGGATGGCATCCGCGTCGGCGTCCACCGGCCCGTTGGCCGCCTCGGCGACGATCCGGGCACGGACGCGGGGGGCGTTCTCCGCGGTGATCTGGCACTCGAGGGCCGCCGGCACGAGCACGTCGCAGTCGAGCTCCAGGATCCGCGCCGGGTCCTCGACCGGGGTCGCCCCCGGAAAGCCGCAGAGGCTCCCGGTTTCCGCCCGATGCCGGAGCACGGCCTCGACGTCGAGGCCGTCCGGGGCGAAGAGCCCCCCCTCGCGCTCGGCCACCCCCACGATGACGGCCCCGCCCTCGTGGGCCAGGCACCGGGCGGCATGGCTGCCCACGTTGCCGAGCCCCTGGATGACCACCCGCTTGCCGGCCACCCCGGGCGCGAGCCCGAGCGCCTTCAGGTCCTCCGCCCGCTCGAGGCACTCCCGGATGCCGAAGTACACTCCGCGCCCGGTCGCCTCCCGGCGGCCGGGGATCCCGTGCATGGTGAGCGGCTTGCCGGTGACGCAGGCGAAGGGAGCGAGGTCGTCCGGGCGCATGGCCTTGTAGGTATCGGCGATCCAGCCCATCTCGCGCTCCCCGGTGCCGTAGTCCGGGGCGGGCACGTCGAGGGCGGGTCCGAGGAAGTTCTTCCGGAGCAGCTCCGCGGCGTACCGGCGGGTGACCCGCTCCCGGAATCCGTCGCTGGCGGCGAACGGGTCGATTCGGACGCCGCCCTTCGCCCCCCCGAAGGGGACGTTCACCACCGCGCACTTGAAGGTCATGAGCGCGGCGAGCGCCATGACTTCGTCCTGGTCGGCCTCGGGGCTGAAGCGGACTCCGCCCTTGGTCGGTGTGCGGTGGTGGCTGTGCTGGACCCGGTACGCCTCGACCACGGCGATGGAGCCGTCGTCCCGGCGCACGGGAAAGCGCATCTGGTAGACGGCGTTGCACGCGCGCACCTGCTCGAGGAGGTCGGCAGGGAGCCCCGCGTGGGGCGCGGCGGCGTCCACGAAGCGGAGGACCTGCCGGAAGAAGCCCTTTTCGCCTGCCGTCCTGCGGCCGACCATCGAATCCTCCCGCCCGCGACCGGGCGCCGGATCCTACCAGGATCCCCGCACGCCGACGAGGTGAAGGGAGGCCCTCCCCGGAGTAGCATGCGGCGCTCGCTCGAAGGAGGCACCGCCGTGGCGAAGGAGACGCAAAGCGGGGGGACGGGAGGCGGAGGGCGGCTCGCGGGCCGGGTGGCGCTGGTGACGGGTGCCGCCTCCGGCATCGGAGCGGCGTGCGCGCTTCGCTTCGCCGAGGAGGGCGCACGGGTCGCAGGGCTCGATCGGGTGGTGCCCGAAGGGGGCGACTTCGCCCGAGCCCGGGAGCTCGCCCCCGCGAGCTGCTTCGAGCGCGCCGACGTCTGTGACGAGGCGCGGGTGCGCGAGTCGGTGGCAGCCGTATCCGAGGCCCTCGGCCCCATCGACATCCTCGTGAACGCCGCGGGCATCGCCGGCGGGGGGCCGGTCCACCAACTCGAGGCCGAAGCCTGGGACCGGGTGGTGGATGTGAACCTCAAGGGCTGCTTCCTGGTCTCCAAGCACGTGCTCCCCGCCATGCTCGAGCGCCGCCGGGGCAGCATCATCCACATCGCCAGCGTGGAGGGGCTCGAGGGCATCGCCGGCGGGAGCGCCTACAACGCCTCGAAGGGGGGGCTGATCCTCCTGACCCGCAACATGGCCATCGACTACGGGCGAATGGGGGTCCGGGTCAACGCCATCTGTCCCGGCTTCGTCGAGACGCCGCTCCTTCGGAGTGTCTTCGAGCTCGAGCTCGCGCGCCCCATCGAGGAGGAGGTCCGCGAAGCCCACCAGCTCGGCCGCTTCGGGCAGCCGCGCGAGATCGCCCATGCCGCCCTCTTCCTCGCCTCCGACGAGGCCTCCTTCGTGACCGGCGCGGCCCTTCCGGTGGACGGCGGCTACAGCTGCGGCCACCGCTTCTCCACCACCAGGCTGATGGGGCTCGAATAGCCGGGGAATCGCTCCGGGGCACGACGCCGGCGGCGGGCCATGGGCCGACCGGAACACGGGCCGACCGAGGGGGCAAGCCGACCGGGGTCCGGGCTGCGGGTATGCTCGGGGCATGGCCGAGCGCCCCCGAGCCGCCGACGCCCGCCGCCAACCGGTGCCACCCGGCCGGTCGGCGGCCGCGCCCGCCACCCCGGCGCTGCCGGACCGGGCCGAAAGCGCCTTCCGGGCGGGGGTCGCACACTTCGACGCCGGGGCCTACTTCGAGGCCCACGAGGTGTGGGAGGAGCTCTGGCACGCGGTGCGGCGGCAGCCGGGGGAGGAGCTCCTCGCCCGCCGCCTGAAGGCGCTGATCCAGCTCGCGGCGGCGCTGATCAAGCACCGGGAGGGTCGCCACCGCCCCGCGGCATCCCTTCTCGGCCGCGCCTGCCACCTCCTCGGCGAGGGACCGGACCACGTGCTCGGCATCTCGGGGCGTGGGCTCGCCGCGCGCGCGCGGGCCCACGTGGAGGGAGGCGCTCCGGCGCCGCGGATCGCCCCCGCGCGCAACGCGGAGACGTCCGGGGTCCCGCGGTGACTCCGACGGCCTCCCTTCCCTGCCCCGGTTGCGGCCGCCCCTACGACGCCGACCGCCTCACCGACGGCCGCACACTTCGGTGTACCTGCGGCCACCGCGTGGCCTTCCCGGAGCGCGTGGGTGGCCCGCCCCCGGGAGCACCGCTGCGCCTCGCCGCCGATGCCATGCTGGGGCGCCTCGCCCGCTGGCTGCGAACCCTCGGGATCGACACCTGCTTCGATCCGGAGTCCGACGACGCTGCCCTCGCGCGGCGCGCCGTGGCCGAGGGGCGCATCCTGCTGACCCGGGACCGGAGGCTGCTCGAGGACTGGCGCGTGCGGGGGCACCGGGTGCACTCGGAAGAGCCCTTGGAGCAGCTCGTCGAGGTTCTATCGGCCGTGGGGGTGCCGCCGCCGGGAGGCCTCTTCACCCGCTGCCGGATGTGCAACACAGAGCTGGAGGGCGTACCCGCCGGCGAGGTGCAGGGGCTCCTCCCCCCCGCGGTGCGCAAGAACCCAGGCCCGTTGCGCCGCTGCCCCGGCTGCGGTCGGCTCTACTGGGAGGGCTCCCACACGGCGCGCATGCGCGAGACCCTCGCCCGCGTGCTGGACCGCGTGGCAGCCGGGGACACCGGCGCGGAGGGCGCCGAAACGGGAAGCCGGCGGGAACCGGGCAGGGAAGCTGGCGCGGCGGACGGGACTCGAACCCGCAACTTCCGGCGTGACAGGCCGGTGCTCTAACCAGTTGAACTACCGCCGCGCAGCCGTCCTTGATTAGCGAACCCGAAGGGCGCCGCAACGGCGCCCCGGGCCGCGACAACGGCCCGACCGCTAGCCCCCGGCCTGGGCCTGCATCTGGATCGCCTGCATCTGCATGAGCAGCGCCATGTCCCCGGCGATCCGGACGCGCCCGGCCATGAACGCCTGCAAGGGATCGACCTCGCCGCGCTCCATCGCGGCCGCGTCCTCCTCGCTCACCGTCACCGTGGTGGTGGGCTCGGCGGGGATGTCCCCGGGGCCGAGGAGGAAGGCGACCGACCAGTCCCCGGCGGGCCCGCTTACCACCATCCGGATGAGACCCCGGAGCGCCTGGAGCTGCTGCAGGATCGCCGGCGTGAGCTCGGGGCCCCGCCCGGCCTCCTCACCCGGCCGGAAGAGCCCCGCCGCCTGTCGCCCGAAGGGTCCACCGCGCCCCTCGAAGAGGGCTCCGCGCCAGTCCTCCACCGACTGGACGATCGTGAAGGAGGCCTCGTTCCGGGGCTCGGCGCGGACCTCGAGCGCTCCCTCGCGAAGGTGCAGCACCCACTCGCCGCCCCCCTCCCCTTCGAGGCGGACGCCGAGCAGGAGGTCGAGCTCCCGGGCCGCCGGCGGCAGCTCCGCGGCGGCGAAGGCCTCCGGAAGCCAGCGCTCGAAGAAGTCGGCGGGGGCGATGTCGGGCGAGGGCGGATCGACCATGGACCTCCTCCGGCAGGGCGGGCCCGCGGACTCCCGGCCGCGGCCCCGGTGGGCGCGAGAGGATTCGAACCTCTGACCCCCTCGGTGTAAGCGAGGTGCTCTGGCCGGCTGAGCTACGCGCCCGGGCGGGCGAGGGTAGCAGCCGCGGCCGCCCTCTGGCCCGGTGGCGCCCCCCCCGGAGGTCGACACCGTGGGAGGCCCGGGTGCGGCTCGATCGCCTCAGTTCACGCCGGAGTGGGCGCCGAGGTCCGGGCGGCCGCGGGGGGCGCCGGGCGGAATCTCGTAGATCTCGTCGAGGACGTGGTCGCCCTGGAGCAGGAAGCTCGCGGGGTCCTCGAGGGCGAGGGCGTGGCTCAACACCTCATCCATGTGCTCGACGGTGACGATCTCGAGGTTCCGCCGGATCACCGCAGGGATCTCCTTCAGATCCTTCTCGTTCTCCTGCGGAACGAGCACCTTCCGGATGCCACCGCGGAGCGCGGCGATCAGCTTCTCCTTCAGGCCGCCGATGGGGAGCACCCTCCCGCGGAGCGTCACCTCGCCCGTCATCGCCACGCTCGACCGCACGGGCACCTGGGTCAGGGCCGAGGCGATGGCCGTGGCGATGGTGATCCCCGCCGAGGGGCCGTCCTTGGGCGTTCCCCCCTCCGGCACGTGGACGTGGATGTCCACCTTCGAGTAGAAATCCGGCACGAGGCCGAGCTGCTTCGCCCGGGAACGCACGTAGGACATGGCCGCAGTGGCCGATTCCTGCATCACCTCCCCGAGCCGCCCCGTGAGCTGCAGCTTTCCCTGGCCGCGGGTCACCGAGACCTCGGTGGTGAGCAGCTCACCGCCCACCTCCGTGTAGGCGAGACCGGTGCACAGGCCCACCCGGTCCTCCTCCTCGGCCCTCCCGTACCGGTAGCGCGGCACTCCGAGGAGCTTGCGGACGAGCGAAGGCGTGACGCGGGTCTTCGTGTAGCGCTCGCCCTGGCGCACCACCTGGCGGGCGACCTTCCTGCAGATGGAGGCGATCTCCCGCTCCAGGCTGCGAACCCCGGCCTCCCGGGTGTAGCGGCGGATGATCTCGAGCAGGGCCGCATCGCTGAACTCGATGTGCTCGGCGTCGAGTCCATTCGCCTCCCGCTGCTTCGGAACCAGGAAGCTCCGCGCGATGGCGAGCTTCTCGGACTTGATGTAGCCCGGGATCTGGATGATCTCCATCCGATCCTGCAACGGGCGGGGGATCTGGTGCAGCACGTTGGCCGTGCAGATGAACATGACCCGGGAGAGGTCGTAGTCGAGATCGAGGTAGTGATCGCTGAAGCTGTTGTTCTGCTCCGGATCGAGCACCTCGAGCAGGGCCGCCGAGGGATCCCCCCGAAAGTCCATGGACATCTTGTCCACTTCGTCGAGGAGGAAGACGGGGTTTCCGCTCCCGGCCTTCTTGAGGCTCTGGATGATCTTTCCCGGCAGCGCACCGATGTAGGTCCTCCGGTGGCCCCGGATCTCGGCCTCGTCGCGCACGCCGCCGAGCGAGACCCGCACGAAGTCCCGGCCCGTCGCCCGGGCGATCGACTTGCCGAGGGAGGTCTTGCCCACGCCGGGCGGCCCGACCAGGCAGAGGATCGGACCCTTCATCCGCTCCACCAGGCTCTGGACGGCCAGGTACTCGAGGATGCGCTCCTTGGGCTTCTCGAGGCCGTAGTGGTCCTCGTCGAGGATGCGCTCCGCCTCGACGATGTTCTTCTTCTCCTCCCGGTATTCGTGCCACGGAAGGGCGATGAGCCAGTCGACGTAGTTGCGCACCACCGTCGCCTCGGCGCTCATCGGCGACATCATCTTGAGCTTCCGCAGCTCCTTGCGGGCCCGCTCGCGGGCCTCGTCGGGCATCTTCTTGCCCTCGAGGGCCTCCTCGAGCTCGGCGATCTCGTTCTTGAACTCGTCGCGCTCGCCGAGCTCCTTCTGGATCGCCCGCATCTGCTCGTTCAGGTAGTACTCCTTCTGCGAGCGCTCCATCTGCTTCTTGACCCGCGACCGGATCCGCTTCTCGACCTCGAGGACCTCGATCTCGGCCTGCAGGAGCTGGAAGACCTCCGCCAGCCGCTCGGAGGGGTCGAGCAGCTCGAGCACCTCCTGCTTCTTCTCGACCTTGAGGTTGAGCTGCGCCGCGACCGCATCGGCGAGGCGTCCGGGCTCGCGGATCCCCTGGATGGAGCCGACGGTCTCCGGCGTCACCTTCTTGTTCAGCTTGACGAAGGTCTCGAAGGCGGCGTGGATGTTGCGGACGAGAGCCTCCACCTCGACGCCCTCGGCAGCGGGCTCCTCGAGCAGCTCCGCCGTGCAGCGGAAGCAGGGCACCTCGGTGGCGAAGTCGAGGATCCGGGCTCGGGAGCGCCCCTCGACGAGGACCTTCACCGTGCCGTCGGGGAGGCGCAGCAGCTGCACGATGGAGCCCACCGTGCCCGTCCGGTGGACGTCGTCCGCCCGGGGCTCGTCCTGGGCCGCCTGCTTCTGCGCCGCGAGGAGGATCTCGCGGCCACCGGTCATCGCCTCCTCGAGGGCGCGGATGGAGCGGCTGCGCCCCACGAAGAGCGGGACGACCATCTGGGGGAAGACCACGATGTCACGCAGCGGAAGCAGCGGAAGGGTCCGGCGCTCGCCCCCGCCCCGGGGCGCCTCCCCGCCTCCGCCCGCTTCGTCGTCGCTGCGAAAGATCACCATCACCGCTCCACCTCGCTCGCGGACCCCCGCCCGCTCCCCCCGGAAGATCCGGCGAGCGCCGGGCGTGGGCTCATGCGGATTCCGCCTCGCGCTTGTAGACGAGCAGCGGGTCCGCACCCTGCTCGATCACTTCCTCGTTCACGACGCACTCCGCGATGTCGTCCCGCGAGGGAATGTCGTACATGACGTCGAGCATCACGTTCTCGAGGATCGAGCGAAGTCCCCGGGCCCCCGAGCGGCGCTTCAGGGCCTCCCGCGCCACGGAACGCAGCGCGCCCTCGGTGAAGCGGAGCCGGACGTCCTCGAACTCGAAGAGCTTCTGGTACTGGCGCACGAGGGCGTTCTTCGGCTTGGTCAGGATCTCGATCAGGGCAGCCTCGTCGAGCTCCTCGAGGGTGGCGATCACCGGCAGACGCCCCACGAATTCCGGAATCATCCCGAACCGGAGCAGGTCCTCGGCGGTCACCTCCCGGAGCACCTCGCCGAGGCGCCGGTCGCCGGCGGCGGGCCGGATCTCCGCGTTGAAGCCCATGCCCTGCACACCGATCCGCCGCTCGATGATGCGCTCGAGGCCGCAGAAGGCCCCCCCGCAGATGAACAGGATGTTGGTCGTGTCGATCTGCAGGAACTCCTGCTGCGGGTGCTTGCGGCCGCCCTTCGGCGGCACGCTCGCCATCGTCCCCTCGATGATCTTGAGCAGCGCCTGCTGCACCCCCTCTCCGGAGACGTCCCGGGTGATGGAGGGGTTCTCGCTCTTGCGGGCGATCTTGTCGATCTCGTCGATGTAGATGATGCCCCGCTGTGCCCGCTCCACGTCGTAGTTGGCGGCCTGCACGAGGTTGAGGACGATGTTCTCCACGTCCTCGCCCACGTAGCCCGCCTCGGTGAGGGTCGTGGCATCGGCGATGGTGAACGGCACGTCGAGGATCTTCGCGAGGGTCTGCGCGAGCAGGGTCTTGCCCGAGCCCGTGGGGCCGAGGAGCAGGATGTTCGCCTTCTGCAGCTCGACGTCGCCCACGAAGGACTGGCTCTCGATGCGCCGGTAGTGGTTGTGGACGGCCACCGAGAGGATCTTCTTCGCCCGCTCCTGGCCCACCACGTACTCGTCGAGGATGGCCTTGATCTCGCGGGGCTTGGGAACCCGCGACCACTGGGGCGCGACCTCGTCCCGGCCGTACTCCTCCGCGATGATGTCGTTGCAGAGCTCGATGCACTCATCGCAGATGTAGACCGTGGGGCCGGCGATCAGCTTCTTGACCTCCTTCTGGCTCTTGCCGCAGAAGGAGCACTGCAGGTTGGCGTTGTCGTCCCTCTTCTTCATCCGCGCTCTTCCCCGCGCCTGGCCGATTCCGGCCCGGAGCCGCCATCGGCCCGGCCCGGCCCGTCCGATCCGCCCCCGTTCGCACCGGGATCCCCACCGGAATCCCCCCGGTGGCTCACCACCCGGTCGATCAGCCCGTAGGCCCGGGCATCGGCTCCCGACATATAGTAGTCCCGCTCGGTATCCCTCGCGATCTGCTCCACCGGCTTGCCGGTGTGTGCCGCGAGGATTTCGTTCATCCGCTCGCGGAGTTTCAGGATTTCCCGCGCCTGGATGTCGATGTCGGTCGCCTGTCCCCGAAAACCGCCCATCGGCTGGTGGATCATGATCCTGGAGTTGGGCAGCGCGAAGCGCTTCCCGGGGGTACCCGCGGCGAGCAGCCAGGCCGCCATCGAGGCGGCCTGGCCCATGCAGATCGTCGAGACGTCCGGGCGCACGTACATGAGGGTGTCGTAGATGGCGAGCCCCGCCGTCACCGATCCCCCGGGCGAGTTGATGTACAGGTGCACGTCCTTTTCCGGATCCTCCGCCTCGAGGAAGAGCAGCTGGGCGATCACCAGGTTGGCGACGTCGTCATCGATCTCCGTGCCGAGGAAGATGATGCGGTCGCGGAGCAGCCGCGAATAGATGTCGTAGGCCCGCTCTCCGCGGTGGTCCTGTTCGACGACGATGGGAACCAGGGGCATTCGGTGGCTTCCGTCCTTTCCTCGTCCGGTTCTTTCCTCGTCCGGCTCACGCCGGGTCCTCTGCTCCCGGATGGCCCCGTCGGACCGGCCTGCGGTCCGTCCCTGCGGGGGATCGCGCCCCGGCGGCCGACCCCGCTCCCGCCGAGCGTATCGATCCGCCGGGGTGCCGCCCCATCCAGCCGCTGCAGGGCCGGGACTCCATCGCTTGGACGCCCCGGCGACGCACCCGGATCCGAAGCCGTGCCAGGCAGCGCCCCGGGGTCGCAATCTGTCCCCGAGGGGACGAGCGCCGCCGACAGGCCGGCCGCCAGTCCGGGTGCAGGTGCGACCGGGACCGGGGACCGGCACCCGAGGGCCACCGGGCGGCCCCACCGCGCCGGCCCGGACCGGCCGGGGGGATCGTGTCTCGCCTCGTGATCATGCCTCGCGCCGGTTTCGACCGCCGTCGGGAGCCGCCCGGGGGGATCGGGGCTCCGCGCGGGATCGGCGGGGAGGAG
>JALSIO010000687.1 GCA_026989995.1 Myxococcales bacterium | reverse complement strand
CCGGCGACCTTCGAGGGCGAGTTCGTCCGCTTCCACCGCGTCCACGCCTGGCCCCGGCCGGTGCAGCCGGGCGGCGTGCCCCTCTGGCTCGGCCTGGCTCCGCGCGGAGCGAACCTGCGCCGGATCATCGAGCTGGCCGACGGCTGGCTCCCGCTCACCCCGGACCGCGAGAGCCTGCGAAGCGAGCTCGCGACCGTGCGCCGCGCCCTCGAGGAGGCGGGCCGCGATCCCAGGGATCTCGCGGTCCGTGCCGGCGCCCCGGTGGTTCGCGGGGCCGGGGGGGGCGTCGAGGTCGCGTCGACCCTCGCGCGGGCGAAGGAGATCGCGGACCTCGGGGTGGATCTCGTGTCCTTCGCCCTCGGCGCGCTGGCCTCGCGCCGCGAGGAGATCCCCGAGCTGCTCGCGCAGCTCGGCGGCCTCGACCGGGAGCTCCGGGCGGCGGGGTGACGACACGGCCGCGCGCGGGCCGGCCCGGCAGGGAGCGCCGCCACGGCTGCGGCCCGCCGGACCGCGCGGGCGTCCCCGTCGGCTGCGCCGCATGGGCCCTCCCCCGGCGCCCGCCCTCGCGGGGCCCGGCGGTCTCCGGCCTCGTCGACCCCCGCCTCCACGGCGCGCCGCGGCGCACCGCCCGACGCCCTTGGGCTTGTCGGGCTCGCTCGCTTCCCCCCTCAGCCGTGCAGGTCGACGAAGCGGGCCCGGAGGTCGGTGCGGAACTCGATCCGGGTCAGCCCGGCCGGGGAAGGCGGTCCGTCGGCCCGCGGGTCGGGGTCGACCCGGCCGGTCGGCGCGGGGCCTCCGGAGAGCCGGGCGAGCAGCGCCCGCAGGCCTGCGACGAAGCGGAGCTCGAGGTCCTGCCGCAGCGCCGTCTCGCGGTGGTGCAGGGGATGCCCCGGCTGCCGTCCGGGACCGGCAGCCGGGGCCTGTTCACGGGGTGCGGAGGGATCGGAGCGCCCGGCGTCCGGCCCGCCGGACAAGGGCTGCGGCGCCGCGGTCCGGCCGTCCGGAGGCGGCCCGGGCGAGGGCGGGGTGGGTCGCACAGCCTCGGCGGGTCGCGCTTCGTCCGGCACCGGAGCGGGCGGCTCGCGGCCCTCCGCAGCGGGGGCCGCGGCCCCGAAGGCGTCACCGGCCGCGACGGCGAAGGCATCGCGGACTCCCTCGAGCAGACCTCCGAAGACATCCCGGAGCCCTCCGAGCAGCCCCCCCAGCGAAACTCCCGCCGCGTCGGCCAGGCCTTCGCGCAGCGAGTCCACGGCCCCGGAGAACTGCTCCGCGAGTCGCCCGAGCGCCTCGGCGAGCCCCGCGGGCGTGTCCTCGGCGGCGATCTCGATCTCGACGCGCGCCGAGACGGAACTCCGGATCCGGGCGAGACCGTCGTCGGCCGCTTCCCTGTCGCCGGGCCCGAGGCGGGCGTCGAGCTTCGACCGGAACCGGGCCTCGAACTCGACCTCGATGCCGTCTTTGCTGTGCTCGATCTCGAGCTCGGCGCGGAGCTTCGAGCGAAGCGAGATGCGCAGATCGCCCTCGGCCGCGCGGCGCCCGGACCGGGGCTCCGGCTCCGGCCGGGCGGCGACGGGTTCGCGGGTCGGGCTCGTGACGGTGGACACTTCCATGGGGCCCCTCCTGCCGGGGCCGTACTCGGC
>JALSIO010000686.1 GCA_026989995.1 Myxococcales bacterium | reverse complement strand
GCGAGGGGTGGTCGACCTCCCATCCGCCGCTCTTCTACTACCTCGCCGCGGGACTGCTGCGGTTGCTGGGGCGGCCGGAGAAGGAGGTCGCCGTGCCGATCGTGCGGCTTCTCCTCTCCGCGGCAGGGCTCGGCGTGGCGGCTCTCGCGGCCGGGGCGGCGCGCGCGAGGGAGGCTGGGGGCGGGCCGGCCGCGCTGCTGGCGGGGCTCCTCGTGCTCTTCCTGCCCGCGCACATCATGCTCTCGGCGATGTTCAGCGAGGAGATGCTGGCAGCGCTCTTCGCCTCCCTGGCGCTGGTCGGAGCGTCGCGGGCGCTCCGGGCCCTCGATGCCGGGGAGGAGGCGCCCGGCTGGCTGCACGCCGCCACCGGCACAGCCGCCGGCGCTGCGCTCCTCACGAAATTCTCGGGCGTGGCCGTGCTCGGCGCCATCGCGGCCTCCTACGGGGTGACCGGCGTCCGGCTCCGCCATGGGGGCGCGTGGCGCGGGCTCGGGCTCTTTCTCGGCACGGGGCTGCTCGTCTCCGGCTGGTACTACGGCTGGAACTGGGTCACGCACGGCTATGTCTACCCGCACGGCCTCGAGGCCCACGCGCTCATGCGGAACATGCCGCCGGGCCATCGGGAGCTTCTCGACTACGTCCGGTTTCCGCTCTCCCTCTTCACCGACCCGCAGTTGCTCGATCCCAGGCTTCTCCGGTCGGTCTGGGGAAGCACCTTCGCCACGCTCTGGTTCGACGGGCACCGCCACTTCCTCCCGGCAGGGGGCGAGCTGGTCGGCGCGGTGGGCGGGGCGATGCTGGGGCTCGCGCTCGTGCCCACCGCCGCGTTCCTCCTCGGCTTCGGCCGCGCCCTTCTCCGACTCCTTCGGGGGGCGGGCCACGGCGACGCCCCGCTGGTCCTCGCGGTGCTCTTCACCGCGGCGGGGTACGTGGTCTTCACCTGGCAGAACCCGTGGTTCGCGGTCCTCAAGGGGAGCTACCTGCTCGGGCTTTCGGTGCCCTTCGGTGTCTATGCGGGCGAGGAGCTCGTGCGCTTCGTGCGGCGGGGGGCTGCGGCCAGGCTGCTTGCCGCCGGCTCGCTCGCGGCCCTCTTCGCGCTCACGGCGGTGACCTTCACGCAGGGGCTGGTCTTCGAGAAGGAGGAGCCTCCGGGGCTTCCGTGGTACCGGGTGGGCGCGGTCGGGGGTACGCCCGCGGAACAGGCGGCGGTCGCAAATCAGGATCCGGAGGCCGGCGGCGGGGCCGCCCGCCGGCGACCCATGGTGTCGAAGGCCGTCGCGCCGAGCAGCAGCAGGAAGCCGGCCCAGGCGTAGCCCTCGTTGGTCTCGAGGGCCCACCAGTAGATCTCCTCCATGGTCCCTACCGGGTGGACTTCCCCGCCGGCCTCCATCACCGCCACCCGGGCCTTGGGGCTCTCGTCGTCGGGATCCACCTTCCGGAGCCGGGTGTCCGCTGCCGCGCCTCCATCGGGCGAGCCAGCCCCGAGCGCTTCGACAAGCTCCTGCGCGAGGGGGTCCTCCACGGCTATGGCTTCGCCGAGGTCGAGGCGCCTGACGAGCGCCTGCCGTTCGGGATGCGTGAACCAGCCGAGCAGGAATCCGAGCAGGAGCAGCAGCCCCGCCCAGCGGGCGGCGAGCGAGGCGAGGGCCGGGAG
>JALSIO010000685.1 GCA_026989995.1 Myxococcales bacterium | reverse complement strand
GGCTCGGGGCCCACCAGGCTCCAGATCGCGAAGGTCGCGATGGCCACGGCGATCACGACCGGCACGAAGACCGCAGCGACCCGGTCGGCGAGACCCTGGATCGGCGCTCGGCTCCGCTGGGCCTCGGCCACCATGGCCACGATCCGGGCGAGGAGGGTCTCCGATCCCACCTTCTCCGCGCGGATCACCAGCGTGCCCCCCCCGTTCACCGTGGAGCCCACCACCGGGTCGCCCGGCCCCTTCTCCACGGGGATCGGCTCGCCCGTCACCATCGACTCGTCGACGGAGCTCGCTCCTTCCACCACCACGCCGTCCACGGGGATCTTCTCGCCGGGTCGCACCCGGAGGAGGTCGCCCACGCGGACCGCCTCGAGGGCGATGTCCTCCTCCCGGCCGTCTGGCAGGATGCGCCGGGCGGTTCGCGCCTGCATGCCGAGGAGCTTCTCGATCGCCTCGCTGGTGCGGCTTCTCGCTCGCAGCTCCAGAACCTGCCCGAGCAGGATCAGGGTCACGATGACACCCGCGGCCTCGAAGTAGACCGCCACCTCGCCGCCCTCGCGGAAGGCGTCCGGAAAGATCCCGGGGAGGAGTGCGGCCACCAGGCTGTAGCCGTAGGCGACGCTCACGCCGAGCCCGATCAGCGTGAACATGTTGAGGCTTCGCTGGCGGACGGAGTGCACCGCGCGCAGGTAGAAGGGCCACGCGGCCCAGGTGCAGATCGGGGTGGCGAGCACGAGCTCGAGCAATACGCGCAGGCGGGGCGAGAGGACCGCCGAGATGGGGCGCCCGGGCAGCATGTCGCCCATGGCGAGCACCACGAGCGGGACCGCGAAGGCGAGGGAGAAGCGGAAGCGCCGGCTCATCTCCTCGAGCTCGGGGTTCGCCCGGGCCGGGCCGGCTCCGCGCGCTTCGAGGGCCATGCCGCAGATCGGGCAGCTCCCGGGCTCGGAGCGGACCACCTCCGGGTGCATCGGGCAGAACCACTCGGTGGGCGTCGCGGCCACGGGCAGGGTCGGCTCGAGGGCCATGCCGCACTCCGGGCAGGAGTCCGGCTCGGAGCGGAGCACCTCGGGGTGCATCGGGCAGGTCCACGACCCGGGACTGGCGCCACCGGGCGCGTGCGCAGCCGCGGTGGCGGCCGGGGCGTCGCCGCTCCGGTAGCGCTCGAGGCAGCGGGCGGAGCAGAAGAGGATCTCGCCCCCGTCCACCGGGAGGCGGTGGGGGCTCTGCGGAGAGACCGTCATGCCGCAGACCGGGTCGACGGCGCCGGGTCGCTCCCGCCCGTCTTCCCCGTGGCAGGAGGGTTGCGCGTCGGGGTTGCCCTTCGCCGGATGCTCGTCGTGGGTTGCCACAGGCATCTCCCCGCCGGGCGTCGAGGCACCGCGCGCGCGGTGCGGACCGCCCGTCCAGCTTCCGACCGCGGACCGCCGACCGCCGTGTGCCGTGTTCCGGCCGCCGCCCGTCCGATGCCTTTGGCTTCCGAGGGCCCGTTCCCGGAGGCGCCGGCCCGCGGCCGCGGGCTACGGATCATACCCCCTATGGGTATTCGGGTCGACGGGAGGGGGGAGGTGCCGTTCAGCCGCCCGCGGCCGTGGGGGCGCCGGGGTAGCCGGGGATCTCGAGGGGCCAGTTGCTCGCCGTGGTTCCCCCGTCCACCTC
>JALSIO010000684.1 GCA_026989995.1 Myxococcales bacterium | reverse complement strand
CGCCACCCTGGTCACCGGAGAGCCCCCGGCGCGCCACGGCGTGGGCGGGGACCACCTGCTCACCCCGGAGGGCGTGGCCAATGCGCGCCCCTACCACGTCCGGCATCTGGCCGCCCCGACCCTCTATGCCCCCTTCGATGCGGCGGGGCTCCGGGTGGCCGCGATCGGGTGGCCCGGAAGCGCAGGGGCTCCGGCGGCCTTCGTCTTTCCGGAGGTCTTCGCGCTTCGGCCGGGGGATGCGGTCCTCGAGCTCCTCGAGGAGGTCTCGACGCCGGGCATGGTGGAGCTCGCGCGGAGGCTCGGCGCCACGGAGGCCGTGCTGGAGGCTCCGGGTGCCGATCGGGACGGGCTGCTCGTCGCCATGGGCTGTGCCCTTCTGGGCGCTCCGGCCCCACCGGCGCTCACCCTGCTGCGGCTGTCGGGAGCCGAGCCCGTGCTCCGGCGCGAGGGCCCCGGTACGGAGGCCGCGGCGGAGGCCCTCCGCGCGGTGGACCACGAGGTCGGACGGCTGATCGGCTGCCTGCGCGCCTTCGGGCGGCTCCGCGACACCCTGCTGCTGGTGGTGGGAGAAGGCGGCTACCGCGCCGTCCACACGCGGGTCTCGCCGAACGCGGCCCTCGCCGGAGCCGGGCTGCTGCGTCTCGATGGAGCCGGGGGGCTGGAGTGGCAGGCCATCGCCCGCGCGAGCGGCGGCTCCGCGCTCGTGTACGCGCGCGGCGGGGCCGCGGCGCTCCGGGCCCGGGAGGTCCTGGGGCAGCTCGCGGAGCGCACGCGGGCGTTCCGGATCGTCGACGCCGCAGAGCTACTCCGGCTCCGGGCGGATCCCCAGGCCTGGTTCGGGCTCGAGGCGCGCGCGGGCTTCGTCTTCGACGAGGCGCCGGCCGGTCCGCGCGTGGCACCCTCGGCGCGGCGGGGAACTTCCGGATATCTTCACCCGGGGCCCGGGCTCGGTCCGGTGCTCGTGGCCCACGGCCCGGGCGTCGGGGGGGCGCGGGCCGCTGCGGGGGTGGCTCTCGAAGACGTGGCCCCGACCCTGGCCGCGGCGCTTTCGGTTCCCTTCGCCGCGGAGTCGGGCCGACCCGTGGCGGCGCTGTTCGGTGGGCGGGTGGCCGCGGCGCCCGGATCGGCGGGGCGGAGCCCCGGCGCGGGGGGTGGCGGCCGCGGCTCAAGGGGGGATCGATGAGCGAGGAGGTCGTGCGGACGGATCTGGGGCCCGGCTTCGCCCTGGTGCTGGGCGCGTCGAGTGGATTCGGTGCCGCGTGCGCGCGGCGGCTGGCGGCCGCAGGCCTCGACGTGGCCGGCGTGCACCTGGACCGGAAGGCCAGCCGGCACCTGGCCGAGGCGGTGGCCAAGGACATCGAAGCCCACGGCCGGCGCGCGCTCTTCTTCAACGTCAACGCCGCCGATCCCGAGCGGCGATCGGAGGTCGTGGAGGCACTCCGGGAGGTGGTGGGCGAGGGCCCCGGTGTCCGGGTGGTGCTCCACTCGCTGGCCTTCGGAACCCTCGTGCCGCTGGTGAACCTCGAAGGCGGGCCTTCGGTGAGGCCCGCCCAGATGGCCATGACCCTCGAGGTCATGGCCACCAGCCTGGTGGACTGGGTGCAGGCGCTGGTGCGGGCCGACCTCCTCGAGGAGGGAGCCCGCGTCTTCGCGATGACCAGCGAGGGCAGCCGCAGGGCCTGGCCCGCCTACGGGCCGGTCGCCGCGGCGAAGGCCGCCCTCGAAAGCCTCGTCCGCCAGCTCGCCGTGGAGCTCGCACCCCGGTCCGTCTGCGTGAACGCCCTGTGCGCCGGCGTCACCGAGACGCCCGCCCTCGCACGGATTCCCGGGAGCGACCGGCTCGTGGCGGGCGCACGGGAGCGGAACCCGCGCGGCCGGCTCACCACGCCCGAGGACGTGGCCGGTGCGGTGGTGGCCCTCTCCCAGCCGGGAGCCGCCTGGATCACGGGCAACGTCATCCGCGTGGACGGCGGCGAGGGCATCGCCGGCTAGCCGGTGGCCGGTCCGGGGGAGCGCATGTCCGAGGAGACGGTGGTCATCGAGCTCAATCCGCGGGAGCGGAGGCTCTACGATCGGCTCCGCGCCCAGGTGGTGGCGCCCGTCCCCGGGGCCCGCTCGGGAATTCGGGACCTCCTGCTGCTCCTGCCGGACCTGGTCGTGCTGCTCTACCGCCTCCTGCGCGATCCCAGGGTGCCGGCGGGCGGGAAGGCGATCGCGGTGCTGGGGCTCGCCTACGTGGCGTCGCCGGTGGAGCTCCTCCCGGAAGCCGTGCTGGGCCCGGTGGGACTCCTCGACGATCTGCTCGTGGCCACCGCTGCCGCCTCGCGGATGCTGAACTACGTCCACCCGGACGTCGTCCGCTCGCACTGGCCGGGCAAGGGCGATGCCCTGTGCGCCATCCACCGCGTGAGCGAGTGGTCGGAGGCGCAGCTCGGCGGTCGCCTCCGGTCCCTGTCCAATTCCCTGCTCGGCTCCCGGCGGGGGCCGTGACCGCGTTGGCCCGGGTTGTACGCCGGTCCGGTGCCGCGCTGCGCCTCCTGCTGCTTCTGCTCGGGGGCTGCGCCGCGGCGGTCCCCGCGGACCCGCTTCGGCTCGAGGTGCCGCCGGCCAGCCCGGCGGTGATCCACGCCCGGGTGGTCCAGCGGGCCCGCGCGCTCGGCTACACGGTCGAGGTCGTCGACCTCGCCCGCGGGCCGGTGCGCATCGAGGCCATGACCGACGACGTCGCCCTCGTCGACGGCCGCCCGCTGTCGCGGACCCGCTCGGCCTTCCTGGTGCGGGCGCACGCGGACGGGACCGTCTGGATGCACGCGGTGGGCGACGGCGTCGATCTCCGGCGGCGTCGCATGAGCCGGGCACTGCGCCGCGAGCTCGAGGAGCTCGCGGCGCTGCTCGGCGCGTCGCTCGCGACGCCGGCCGTCAGCGCGGACGGCGCGGCGGCGGTGGAGCCACGGCGAGCTCGCGAAGGGCCCTGACCCGCTCACGGGGCGGGCGCCGAAGCCGCCCCCCGGAATCCACGACCGCGTGTTCGGTGCTGCCGAAGGCCACGAGGCCGGCCTCCGATTCGAGGCGGTAGCCCATCCCCAGCGAGACGCCTCCCATCCACGCGAGCCAGGTGCGGACGGCGATGCGGTCGTCGTAGCGCGCCGGCGCGCGGTAGCGGAGCTCGAGGGCGGTGGTGGCGATGTGGTAGCCGTCGTCGACCCAGGCGCGGTAGGGGCGGTCGTGTTCGTCCAGCCACGCGATCCGGGCGAGCTCGAGGAAGCGGACGTAGTTGGAGTGATGGACGATGCCCATGGCATCGGTCTCGTAGAAGGCGACCCGGTGCACGACGGTGCTGATCCGGGCTCCGGGCGGCGGCTGGACCTCGGAAGGCACCGACCGGCCTCAGAAGGAGTCCTTCATCTTCCGCAGGCGCCCGAGTTCCTCCGGGTCGCGCGCGCGGAGGAACGGGTTGGTCTCGTGCTCCTCGGCGATGGTGGTCGGGATCGTCATCTCGTCCGGCGTGGCATCGTGCCAGTCCGGCGCCCGGCGGGCCCGGATGCGCTCGACCCGCTCGAGTCGCGCGCGGATGGCCGGGTTGTCGGGTTCCACGTGCAGCGCGAAGCGCAGGTTGCTCTCCGTGTACTCGTGGCCGCAGTAGACGAGGGTCTGTCCGGGGAGCTTCCCGAGCTTCTCGTGCAGGGCCACCCACATCATCTCGGGGGTCCCCTCGAAGAGCCTTCCGCAGCCGGCCGCGAACAGGGTGTCACCGCAGAACACCGCCTGGGAGTCGGGGAAGTAGTAGGCGATGTGGCCCCGGGTGTGGGCGGGGATGAAGAGGATCCGCGCCGTGTTCTCGCCCACCGAGATCTCGTCGCCCTCCTCGAGGCCATCGGTGAAGCCCGGAATCCGGTGGGCATCGGAGACGTGACCGAAGACGGGCGCGCCGTAGCGCTCCCGGAGGGCGGGGTTCGCCATGGAGTGGTCGGGGTGGTGGTGGGTCGAGAGGATGCGGGTCACCCGGGCACCGACCGCCTCCACGCGGCGGACCACCGGGGCCTCCTCCGGTGCGTCCACCACCGCGGCCTCGCCGGTCTTCGGGCACACCAGCAGGTAGGTGTAGTTGTCGGAGAGCGTCGGGATCCGTTCGATGCGGAGCGCCATGGAGGGCGAAGCTAGCAGCCCCTGCCGGCGCCGGCCCGACGCGGGGCCGCCGTCCGAACGGGACCGGGCGGCGACTAGAGCAGGCGGAGCTGGGCGGCCCCGGACGGGGCGGGGGGGGCGGGCTCCCGGATCCCCGCCCCGGCCGGCTCGGCGGGGGGCGGATCCGCCGGGGGGCGGGACGCGGCCTACTCCTCCCGGTGGGGGCTGGCCGGACAGCGGTCGCGGTAGCCACACCAGGCGCACAGGGGGCCGGGGCGCGGCTCGAATCGCCGGGTCTGCTCGATCTCCCGGACGAGCTCGAGCGTCCGGGCCCGGAGCTCCTCGAGCGCCTCCTCGCTGCGGCTCGAGGTGAAGGTCCGTCCCGGGCCGAGGTAGTGCCAGACGAGACGGATCTCGCGGGCCTCCGGGTAGCGCGCGCGGACACCGATCTGGTAGAGGGCGAGCTGGCGGTCCCGGTCGAGCTGGGCCTGCCGCGGGGCCCGTCTCGAGGTCTTGTAGTCGTGGATTTCGAGCGCTCCGTCCGGGGCCCGGGCGAGCCGGTCGATGAAGCCCTGCATCCGGTAGCGGCCCTCGGGGTCGAGGGAGAAGACCACCCGTTCCTCCACCGAGATCGTCTCGTCGGCGTCGAAGGGGTAGTGGCTGCGGTAGTAGTTCTCGAGGCATCGCTCGCCGTAGGACAGGTAGTGTTCGAGCGGGGTCCCCTCGCGGATCACGCGGATGCGGTCCGGGTCGAAGTCGGCTTCGAAGTTCGTCCGAAAGCGCTGGAGGACCCGCCGCAGCGAGGGAACCTGGCCGCGGGCGAGAAAGATCTGCAGCCGTTCGAGCACCGCGTGGACCTGGCGGCCCACGAAGGCCTCGATCGACTCGAAGGCCTCCGGCTCGCGGAGCACGTACCGGTACTCGAACCGCCGGGGGCAGTCCTCGAAGGTGCCGAGGCGCGAGTGGCTGTAGACCCTGCTCACCCCGGCCGGATTATACACGGGCTGCCCCGCGACACCGGCGCGCGGGGTGGGGACGGATCGCCCCGTGGGGCGGTGGGGTCGCGCCGCGCTACACTCTGCGGGCCGGCCCGGGGGACGGCGGAGCCCTTCATGTCCGAAGCCGACCGCGACACGATCCTCCGATCCACCATCGAGGCGCTCTCCGCCTGGGGCGACGACGCCCTGTCCAAGGCTGCGGCCGAGGGCTTTCCCGACCGCGATGCCGTGGTCGAGTGGGTGGACCGCGTTCGGGTGCTGCTCCTGCACGAGCGGGACCGCTCGGCGCTGCGCTCCCTGGTTCCCGCGCTCGTGGAGCGCCTCGAGGGGCTGCTCGCCTGCGTGCTGCCGGCCGGTGGTGCCTCCCGGGAGCGGCTGGCACTCCGCTTCGCCTCGGCTCTTCCGGCACTCCGGAAGATGCTCGCCGAGGATGTCGAGGCCGCCTTCGAGGGCGATCCGGCGGCTCGCAGCTTCGCCGAGATCGTGGTCGCCTACCCGTCGATCCACGCCATCGCGATCTACCGCATCGCCCACGAGCTCCATCGCCTCGGCGTCCCGCAGCTCCCGAGGATCATGACCGAGTACGCCCACAGCGAGACCGGCATCGACATCCACCCGGGGGCCCGCATCGGGCGGCGCTTCTTCATCGACCACGGGACGGGCGTCGTCATCGGGGAGACGACCGAGATCGGCGACCACGTCCGCCTCTACCAAGGTGTGACTCTGGGCGCCCTGTCGCCGCGCCGGGGACAGTCGATCCGCGGGCAGAAGCGGCATCCCACCCTGGAGGACGACGTGGTCGTCTACCCGGGGGCCACCATCCTCGGGGGTGGGACCGTGATCGGAGCCGGGAGCGTGATCGGGGGCAACGCGTGGGTGACCGAGTCGGTGCCGCCCGGCTCGAAGGTGGTGGCCGACCCGCCGCGCCAGCTCGTGCACCGCCGCGACTCGGGGCGTTCCGAGAGCTCGGCCATGCAGCTCCAGTGGGACATCTAGGCGTGGGAGGGCCGGCCCGGAGGTGGCGATGGCTGCCGGTGCTGCTCGCGGGGGCGCTCCTCCTCCTCGGGGCTCCGCCGGCCGGCGCGGAGGAGGAGGGTTGGAGCTACCAGCTCTGGAACGAGCTCATGAGCCCCTACTGCCCCGGGCGCACGCTGGCCGACTGCCCGAGCGGCCAGGCCGAGCAGCTCCGGCTCTGGATCGTGGACCAGGAGCGGCAGGGGCGGCCCAGGGAGGATGTGGCCCGGGAGATCTACGAGCGCTTCGGGGACGTCGTTCTCGCCGCTCCGCGCGCCAGCGGCTTCGGGCTCGCCGCGTACCTGATTCCCCTCGCCTTCTTTCTCGCCGGCGGCGGGCTGGTCTTCCTCTTCCTCCGGCGGCAGACCCGGCTGCGCGAGGTGGCGGTGCCGGGAGGCGATCCCCCGCCCGACCCCGAGGCCCTGCGCCGCATCGATGAGGAGCTCTCGGACTGAAGGTCTACACCCGGCGCGGTGACCGCGGCGAGACGGATCTCTTCGGCGGCAGCCGGGTGGCGAAGGACCACCTGCGGGTCGAGGCGTACGGGGCGGTGGACGAGCTCAACGCGGCGCTCGGCCTCGCCGCGGCGGAGACCGGCCACGAGGACATCCGGGGGCTCTGTCTGGGAATCCAGCGGGCGCTCTTCGACCTCGGCTCCGCCCTCGCGGCCGCGGACGATGGGCGCGCCCGCAAGGCGGGCCTGCCCGACCTCGCCGACCCGGAGGTCGCGGATCTCGAGTCGTGGATCGACCGGCTCGACGAGGAGCTCCGCCCCCTGCGGAACTTCATCCTCCCGGGCGGCACCCGGGCCGCGGCCGCCTTCCATCTCGCCCGAACGGTCTGCCGGAGGGCGGAAAGGCGGCTCGTGGCCCTCGACCGCGCCGAGCCCCTGCGAGGAGCCGGTCTCCGCTACCTGAATCGCCTCTCCGACCTGCTGTTCACCATCGCCCGGGTGGAGAATGCCCGCGCCGGCGAGCCGGACGTGGAATGGCGCGGCGCCTCCGATCGCAGGCCGAGGTAGGCGGGCCGGCGCTCGAGGCGCTGCCGCAGCAGGAGGCCCACCGCGAAGCCGGCCGCGAGGGCCAGCAGGAGGAGCCCCGCCACGAGGCGTGCGAGACGGCGAAGGGCGCCGTCTTCTCGACGCGGGCTCACCGCGCCCCGCCTTCGCGCCACGCGGCTTCGATCCCGCTCCCGAGCTCCTCGACGAGACGATGGCCCGAGATGCGGCCGGCGGCCTCCACCCGGGCCCGGAGCGCCGCCTCCCCCCCCAGCTTCTCGAGGCCCCGGGTGCCGTAGCGGCGCAGCAGTGCGCCGCGGACGAAGGCCAGCCGTCCCGCGAAACGCCGCCGCTCGAGCTCGCCGGTCTTCTCGAGGTGCCGGCGGTGGGCGGCGAGGCTCTCGAGAAGGGCGTCCACCCCGCGCCCGTCCCGGGCGGAGACCCGCAGCACGGGCGGCTGCCAGCCCGCGGCACCGCGGGCGCCGAGGGCGAGCCCGGCTTCGAGCTCGGATGCGGTCCGCTCGGCCACCGGGCCGAGGTCCGCCTTGTTCACCACGAAGAGATCCGGGAGCTCGAGCAGGCCGGCCTTCATGAACTGGAGCGTGTCACCCGCACCCGGCTGGGCGACGAAGACCACCGTGTCGGCGACCTCCGCGATCTCCGATTCCGACTGGCCCACGCCCACGGTCTCCACGAGGACCACGTCGAAGGCGGCCGCCAGGATCTCGACGCCGGCCACGGTGGCATCGGCCAGTCCGCCGAGCCGATCGCGGGCCGCCATGGACCGGAAGAAGGTGCCCGGATCCCCTGCCTGGCTCCGGACCCGGATCCGGTCCCCGAGCAGGGCCCCCCCGCTGAGCCGGCTCGACGGGTCCACGGCGACGATGCCGACGGTTCGCCCCCGGGCCCGCAGCAGGCGGGTGAGCGCGTCGAGGAGCGTCGATTTCCCGGAGCCCGGTGCCCCGGTCAGGCCCACCCGCTCGGCGCGCAGCGACTCCGGCGATGCGGCCAGCCGGTCGAGCAGATCGAGGGCCTCCCGGCGCCGCTCCGGCCGGCGGTCGTCGACGAGGTTCATCGCCTCGGCGACGGCCGAGCGGTCTCCGGCGAGCAGCCGCTCCGCGAGCTCAGCGGACAGCGGCCGACTCCTCCACGACGTCGACGATCTCCTCGAGGATCCTCGGCAGGTCGAAGTCCTTGGGCGTGTACACCCGGCGGACTCCCGCGCGGCGCAGCTCCTCCGCGTCGACCTCGGGGATGATGCCCCCGACCACCACCGGGATGCGGCCGAGACCGAGCTTGCGGAGCTCCTCGAGGACGTCCCGGACGAGGACCCCGTGGGACCCGGAGAGGATCGAGAGTCCGATCACGTGGACCCCCTCGTCCCGGGCGGAGTGGGCGATCTCGGCGGGCGTGAGCCGGATCCCCTCGTAGACCACCTCCATTCCCGCGTCCCGGGCGGCGCCGGCGACCTGTTCGGCGCCGTTGCTGTGGCCGTCGAGGCCGGGCTTTCCCACCAGGATCCTGAGCGGACGGCCGAGCCTCTCCGAGACGTTCCGGACCCGCTTCCGGACCGCCTCCATGGCCGGCGAGGTCCCGTGGTGCTCGTGCACGGTCACTCCCGTCGGTGCGCGGTACTCCCCGAAGAGCCCGCGCAGGGTATCCGCCCACTCGCCCGTGGTGACGCCCGCATGGGCGGCTCGGATGGAGGGCGGCATGACGTTGCCGCCGGCGGCGAGGACATCGCGCAGGTTTCGGAGCGCCGCTTCCACCTCGGCGGCACTCCGGCGGGCGCGAAAGGCCCGCAGCCGCTCCACCTGGGCGCGCTCCGCCTCCGCGTCCACGCGGAGGATCGCCTGCTCTCCGGCCGCGATCAGCGGCGAGGGCTCGGTCTCGGTGAAGGCGTTCAGCCCCACCACCGTGATCTCGCCGGCCTCGATCGCGCGCATGCGCCGCGTATGGGACTCGACGAGCTGCCGCTTCATGTAGGCGTTTTCCACGGCGGCCACCGCGCCCCCCATCGCGAGTACCTTCTCGAGCTCGGTCCGGGCCTCCTCGAGGATCTCGCGGGTCCGCGCCTCGACCACGTGGGAGCCGTCGAAGATGTCCTCGTACTCGAGGATGTCGGTCTCGTAGGCGAGGATCTGCTGGATCCGAAGCGACCACTGCTGGTCCCACGGGCGGGGCAGGCCGAGTGCCTCGTTCCACGCCGGGAGCTGCAGCGCGCGGCAGCGGGCCTTCTTCGAGAGGGTCACCCCGAGCGCCTCGAGGGCGATGCGGATCTGGTTGTTCTCCGGCTGGGCCTCGGTGAGGCCGAGGCTGTTGACCTGCACCCCGTAGCGGAAGCGGCGCAGGCGCTCGTCTGCGACTCCGTAGCGGTCGCGGAGGAGCTCGTCCCAGAGCTCCGCCATCGCCCGGCACTTGCAGACCTCCTCGATGAAGCGGATGCCCGAGTTCAGGAAGAAGGAGATGCGGCCCGCGATCCTCGGCATCGCCTCGTCGGCGACGTCCTCCCGGGCGCGCACGGCGTCGAGCACCGCCACGGCGGTGGCCATGGCGTAGGCGATCTCCTGGACCGGTGTCGCCCCGGCCTCCTGCAGGTGGTAGGAGCAGACGTTGATGGGATTCCAGTGGGGGACCGCATCGACCGTGTAGGCCACCATGTCGCTGATGAGCCGCATGGAGGGCTCCGGCGGAAAGATGTAGGTCCCCCGGGAGAGGTACTCCTTGATGATGTCGTTCTGGGTCGTGCCCCGGAGCTCGGCTGCCGGGATGCCCCGGCGCTCGGCGGTGGCGATGTAGAGGGCGAGCAGCCAGGCCGCCGTGGCGTTGATGGTCATGGAGGTGTTCATCCGATCGAGGGGGATGCCCTCGAACAGGGTCTCCATGTCCTCCACGTGCGAGACGGGCACGCCGACCTTGCCCACCTCGCCGCGGGCGAGCGGGTGGTCCGCGTCGTAGCCGGTCTGCGTGGGCAGGCCACCGAGAGCCCGGTCTGGCCCTTGGCGAGGTTCTGCCGGTAGAGCTCGTTGCTGGCCCGGGCCGAGGAGTGGCCCGAATAGGTCCGGAACACCCACGGGCGGTCGCGGTGGCGGGGCGGGCAGGGCTCGGCGGGCATGGCAGTCCTCCCTCCGCCGGTCGCGCGGGCCGTCGACCGTCGGTGCGCGGCGGGGCGCCGCCCGGTCCCGCTCGGCGGGAGCGTCGCGCCGGCCCCGGGCGCGCTCCCGGCGCGGCGCCAGCGGGGCCCGCGGCGCCGTGGGCGCCGGCGGCAGCCGCCGGCGCGACGCAAGATCGCGAAAAACCTAGCGATCCTGCCTCCCGCGGCGCAAGCGCCGGGTCGCGGGCGGGCCCCCTGCCGCGCCCCCGTGCGGCTCGCGCCGGCCGTCCCCCGCCGGTACGGTGTCGAGCACCGGAGGAAGCCATGGACGACCGCCCCCGCATCGCCCCCGAAGCCCTGCTGCCGCTCGCCGCCGGCCTGTACTGGCTGTGGAGCGCGCCGGGCCACGGCCTCGCGGGCTTCGTCTTCTCGGTGGTCCCGGGCTGTCTCCTGCTCGGCTCCGGCACGGCCATGGCGCTCTGGCCGGGCGATCGCCGGATCCCGCAGTTCGCGGCTCTCGGCGGGTTCCTGGGGCTTCCCCTGGCGCTTCCCGCCCTCTTCGCCGTGGGCTGGCTGCACGGGCTCGCCCTGGTGCTCCTCTCGGCGGCGGCGTTCGTGGCTGCGGGCTGGCACGCGGTGGCCCTCGAGCCCCCCGTCGACGACGTGCCGGAGCCGGAGCTCACCCCGCGCCTGGCCGTGGAGGTGGCGCTCGACGAGCTGCTCCTTTCCACCATGCACCTGAGCCGGCGCCCGCGGCCCGGCGGGGAGCGCGCGCGCATCGTCGCCGAGGTGGAGGCCGCGCTCGAGCTCTTCGAGGAGCGCGGTTGGCTGGAGAAGCCGGCGAGCTATCACGAGACCCCGCCGCCCCTGGAGCGGCCCCATCTCATCCCCTCCCGGATCCGGTCGGTGCACTTCGAGCGCCTCTCGTTCGAGAGCCACTACGAGCCCCGGCCCGAGGAGCCCGGCCGCGACCGGTGGCTCGGCTACGCGCCCAACCGCACCGCGCACGCCTGGGTGCTCCGGCATCCGGGTCCGCCGCGGCCGTGGCTCGTCTGCATCCACGGCTACCAGATGGGCATTCCCCTCGTGGACCTGGCCGCCTTTCCGCCGCCCTGGCTGCACCACCGCCTGGGCCTGAACCTCCTTCTCCCCGTGCTCCCACTCCACGGGCCGCGCAAGATCGGCCGCCGCAGTGGCGACGGCTACCTCGACGGCGATCTCCTCGACACCGTCCACGCCGAGGCCCAGGCGATGTGGGACATCCGGCGGCTGCTCTCCTGGGTGCGCGCCGAGGAGGAGGTGCCCGTGGGGGTGCTCGGCTACTCCCTCGGCGGCTACAACACGGCGCTGCTCGCCAGCCTCGAGGAGGGGCTGCGCTGTGCCATGCCCGGGGTTCCCGCCGCCGATGTCACCCGCCTCCTCGG
>JALSIO010000683.1 GCA_026989995.1 Myxococcales bacterium | reverse complement strand
CCTCCGCCGACAGCAGCTCGGCCCGACCGCGCACCCGGGACCCGACCGGCACCGGCGCCGGGAAGCGCAGGCGGTCGGCGCCGTAGTTGATGCCCATCGAGATGCCGCGCACCTCGAGGATCTGGGGCAGGAAGCAATTGACCAGGGACTGGGTGAGGTAGCCGTGGGCGATGGTGCGCCCGAAGGGGCCCTCGCGGGCCCGCTCGGGATCCACGTGGATCCACTGGTGGTCGCCCGTGGCATCGGCGAAGGCATCGATGCGCTCCTGGGTGATCTCGAGCCAGTCGCTCACCCCGAGCTCCTGGCCGACGGCGCGCTTGAGCTCTGCGGGGCTTTCGAAGACCACGGGCATGGGCTCCCTCCTCCTCCCCGGGGTGCGGGCTCAGGGGTGCTGGCTGCTCACCGAGACCACCTCCCCGGTCATGTACGAGGCGTAGTCGCTGGCGAGAAAGGCGATCACGGATGCCACCTCGTCGGGCTCGGCGGCCCGTCCGAAGGCCTCCCGCCCGACGAGCTCCTCGAGAAGCCCCGGCGGCGTCACCTTGGAGAGGAATTCGTGCATGGCGAGGCTCGGTGCCACGGCGTTCACCCGCACGCCGCGGGGCGCGGCCTCCATGGCCACGCAGCGCGTGAAGGCCATGACCCCGGCCTTGGCGGCCGCGTAGTGGCTCTGCCCGGGCTGGGCCCTCCAGCCGAGGACCGAGGCGTTGTTGACGATGGCGCCGGATCCGCGGCCGATCATGTGCGGCAGGAGCGCGCGCGTCATCCGGAAGGTGCCGTGAAGGGTCACGTCGAGGACCCGAAACCACTGCTCGTCGGTCATCTCCACGAGCGGCGCGTAGCCGCCGAGCCCGGCATTGTTGACGAGGACGTCCACGTGGCCGAGGGCCGCCACGGCGGCGTCGGCGAGCGCCCGGACCTGCGCCTCGACGGTCACGTCGCAGACGGCCGTGGGGGGGCGCTCGCCGACGAGCTCCTCGAGGCGCTCGGCCGCCTCGCCGAGGCGGCGGGGGTGGAGGTCCGAGAGCATCACCCGCGCGCCCTCGAGGGCACAGCGCCGGGCCGCCGCGAAGCCGATGCCGGTTCCCGCCGCCGCGGTCACGAGCACCGTGCGCCCCTCGAGGAGCCCGTGCCCGGGAGGGGGTGCCGGGGCGCCCGGGCCGGCCGCGGGGGAGCCCACGCTCAGCGCTCCGCCGGCCGTGGCTCCCGGGGGAGCCCGAGGCCGCGCTCGGCGATGATGTTGCGCTGGATCTCGTTGGTGCCGCCGTAGATCGTGTCGGCCCGGGCGAAGAGGAAGAGGCGCTGGAGCCTCGAGAGCCGGTAGGGCTCGCCCTCGAGGATCTCGGCCTCCGGCCCGAGGACGTCCACGGCGAGCTTCCCGAGCTCGCGGTGCCAGGTGGCCCAGAAGATCTTGGTGATGAGCCCCTCCCGGGAGAGCGCGCTCTCGTTCGAGAGGGTCCGCAGGGCGTTGGCCCGCATGATCTCGAGCCCCATCCAGGCATCGGCGATGCGCTGCCGGACGAGCGGATCCCGCGCGCGCCCGTTTCGACGGGCCACGTCGATGATCTCGAGGAGCTCGTTGCGGAAGTCGAGCTGCTGGCCGAGGGTCAGGGTTCCGCGCTCGAAGGCGAGGGTGCCCATCGCCACCTTCCAGCCGTCGCCCGGG
>JALSIO010000682.1 GCA_026989995.1 Myxococcales bacterium | reverse complement strand
CCGCCCCGACGGCGAGGGCCACGACCCCCGACGCCGAGGGGGGCGCGAGCGGCGCGGGCCCGGCGGCAGGGGCGGCCTCGCCGGCTCCCGATCCGACGCCCCGCCTCAAGACCGCAGCCGAGGTCCGCATCGGTCCCCAGGTGACCGGTCCGGACGGAACGCCCGGCTTCGTGCACACCGTCGAGTCGGGAGAGACCCTGTGGGCGATCTCGGAGGCCTACTTCGGCACTCCGTGGGTCTGGCCCTCGGTCTGGCGCGACAACCCCGAAGTCCGTGCACCGCGGCGGATGCCCACCGGCCAGAAGCTCTGGGTCTCGTACAAGGAGATGCGACCGCTCGGTGCCGAGGAGGCCGACCGCCTCCTGGCCGGAGCCGGCGTGCCCGCCGCCCTCGACGACCTCGGCGCCGGCGGCGCCCCGGCACCCTGGGAGCCGCACAGCGAGTACGTTTTCGAGGCGGTCGAGGCCACCGGCGTGGTGACCGCGCGGGGGATCGATGCGGCCGCGGAGGTGCTCGGAACCCCGCGCGAGACCGACTGGGTCACGGCTCCCCACCCCGTCTACCTGAGCCTCGGGGAGGGCGAGGTCTCGGTGGGTGACCAGTTCACGCTGGTCCGTGTCGGCGACAAGGCCTACGAGCCCGGACGGCACAAGTTCTTCGGCTACTACGTGGAGCCCCTCGGCTGGGCCGAGGTCACCGAGGTGCTGCCCCAGTCGTCGGTGGCCGAGCTCCGGGCCAGCTACGCGGAGGTGCGCCCCGGCGACCTCGCCGTGCCGCGCGCGGTGCCGCCGGCCCGGATCGAGCGGGTCGCCGCCGCGCCGGGCATCGAGGGCCGACTGGTCCTCTTCCCGGCCAACCGCCCCGCGGTCGGGACCCAGGACGTGGTCTTCCTCGACCAGGGAGCCTCCGCCGGCGTGCGCGTGGGCAACGTCTTCGAGGTCTTCCGGCGCGGAGGGCGCGCCGAGGTGGCCTCCCTCGGCGAGGTGCGGCAGCTCCCCGACCACGTGATCGGAAACGTGCTCGTGGTCCGCGTCACCGACGACGCCTCGGTCGGCCTCGTGATCCGGGCCGAGACCGAGTTCCTCTACGGCGATCGCTTCCGCGCCGTGGACTGACCCGCAGCCCCGTCTCCGGACCGCCGGGGGTGCACGCGGCCGCTCGAGGGCCCTTCCGGAGGCAGGATCGCCGGCGGCGAACCGCGGGAGCGCGGAAGGAGGTCTCTCCTCCGACCCGCCGGGTCTCTCCCGATGCGGGTTCATCCCGCTCTCAGATTCCTGGCCCACCCTCCAGGGGTGGGCCTGGGCGTCCGTCGGACCGACCGGAATCGCGGCGTGCGCGGCGCCGATTTCTCCCCTTCTGGGCTCCTCGGGGCGGACCGAGGCGTGGCTCGCGAACCCGATCGACGTCCTTCCCACGGGCCCCGGTGCGCTACGGATCGGCCCGTCCGGCGGCGCGTTCGGACGCGATCGATTCCGGCTCGCGCGGGACGATGCCAGCCACGCCGACGTGAACGGGCCCGGTGCACCCGCGGTCGGCCCGGTCGCGGGGAACGGGGTCCTGGCTCCGGAACCCGCTGGATCGATGTTCCCCCACCGCTTCGAGCCGGGGAGGTCGAGGAGAGCCTCGTTCGCGGGGCTGCTGCTGCTGGGTGGTGGCCTGTCGGTGCTCCTCCCC
>JALSIO010000681.1 GCA_026989995.1 Myxococcales bacterium | reverse complement strand
GCGTGCGGGACACGCGGAGCGCCTCGCGCAGCTCGTGGAAGAGCACGGCCTCGAGGTCGTCGCCGATCCGCGACTCGAGCCCGGGGACGCCCGGATCTTCGCCGGCCGTTCGGAGGTGGACGCCCGCCTCGGCGAGATCCTGGATCGGCTGCGGGCTGCGCTCCACGACCTCGCCGACGCCGACGTGGACCCCGCGTTGGCCGACGACCCGGAGGCCGGCTCCGGCGAGCCGGAGGAGGGGCGATGAGCACCGCGCCCGATACCGCCTTCCTCGGTGCGGCCCGCGAGCGCCTGCGCGTGCTCCCCCGCCTCGTCGCCGACGGGCGCGTCCGCGCGCTCTCGGGCACCGTGCTCGAGGGCTGCGGACTGCCGGTGCGCGTGGGCTCCGTGTGCACCGTCGTGCCCGATCCGCCGAGTGCGCCCTTCGAGGCGGAGGTGATCGGCTTCCGGGACGAGCGCTTCCTGCTCATGCCCCTCGAGCGGCCGGAGGCCGTCGGTCCCGGGGCGCGCATCCGGCTCTCCCACAAGCGCGCGGTGGCGCCGGCGGGCGCGGCCTGCCTCGGGCGGGTGCTCGACGGGCTCGGCCGTCCCCTCGACGGTGGGCCGCCCCTCGACGGCGCCGAGCAGGTTCCCCTGCACCGCCGGGCCGAGCCCTGCCTCGCCCGCGAGCGGGTGCTCGCTCCCCTCGACGTGGGGGTGCGCGCCATCAACGGGCTCGCCACGGTGGGGCGCGGCGCGCGGCTCGGGATCTTCGCCGGCTCGGGCGTGGGCAAGTCGACCCTGCTCGGGATGATCGCGCGCTACACCGCCTCCGACGTCGCCGTGATCGCGCTCATCGGCGAGCGCGGGCGCGAGGTCCGGGAGTTCATCGAGCGGGAGCTCGGCGACGCCCTTGCGCGATCCGTGGTGGTGGTGGCGACGAGCGACACGGCGCCGCTGCTCCGGGTTCGCGCCGCCCACCTCGCCACGGCCATCGCCGAGCACTTCCGCGACACCGGCCGGCACGTGCTGCTGCTCATGGACTCGGTGACGCGATTCTGCATGGCCCTCCGCGAGATCGGCCTCGCCGCCGGCGAACCGCCGGCCACCCGGGGATACCCGCCGTCGGTCTGGAGCGAGCTTCCGGCCCTGCTCGAGCGGGCCGGGACGGGTGCCTCCGGTGGCAGCGTGACGGGCATCTACACCGTGCTCGTGGAGGGGGACGACCCGAACGAGCCGGTGGCAGACGCCGCGCGCGCCATCCTCGACGGACACCTCGCGCTCACCCGCGAGCTCGCCGAGCGCGGGCACTACCCCCCCATCGACGTGCTCTCCAGCGTGTCCCGGGTCATGGACGACGTGGTTCCCGCCGGCCACGTGGCCCTCGCCCGCCAGGCCCGCGAGCTGCTCGCGACCTACCGCCGCGCGGAGGACCTGATCTCCATCGGAGCCTACGTGGAGGGCAGCGACCCCGCGGTCGATCGGGCCCGGGCGCTCCGCGGGGCGCTCGAGGGATTCCTGCGCCAGGGCCGCGAGGAGCGCAGTGACCTCGAGGAGAGCCGGCGCGGCCTCGCCCGGGTGCTGGGGGTGGCGGCATGAGGGCCTTCCGCTTCCGGCTCGCCGCGGTGCTCCGGGTCCGGCGGCACGAGCTCGAGGCCGCCCGGCTGCGGCTGGCCGAGGCCCGCCGGGCCCGAGAGGCCCT
>JALSIO010000680.1 GCA_026989995.1 Myxococcales bacterium | reverse complement strand
GTGCCGCCGAGGCGCTTCCTCGCCGAGAGCCGCCTGACCGAGGACGAGGCCGGCAACTACGAGGTCGGCCAGGAGATCGGGGTGGAGATCTTCGAGACCGGCCAGAAGGTGGACGTGATCGGGACCTCCCGCGGCCGCGGCTACACCGGCGTGGTGAAGCGGCACAACTTCGCCGTGAAGCGCCACACGCACGGCACCCATGAGTTCTTCCGCCACGGGGGCTCCATCGGCGCCGGTGCCTTCCCCGGGAAGGTGATCAAGGGGCTCGGCATGGCCGGCCAGTACGGGAACGCCCGGGTCACCACCCGGAACCTCGAGATCGCGAAGGTCGATCCGGAGCGGAATCTCCTCTTCGTCTGCGGTGCGGTGCCGGGCCACAAGCAAGGGCTCGTGCGCGTCCGTCCCGCCGTGGCGCCCCGGCGCTAGCCCGGCCCCTCCGCCCCGCCTCCACCGGCAGCGAGGCCCCCCACGTCTGCCCGGCCCCGAGATTCCTGGAACGAACGCGCCCGCCGCGAGGGCCACCGTTCCCGGGCCGCCTACAAACTCCTCGAGGTCCAGCGAGCCTCCGGCCTGCTCCGCCCGGGCCAGCGCGTGGCGGACCTCGGCTGCTGGCCGGGGAGCTGGCTCGAGGTGGCCGGCCGCGTCGTCGGCCCCCGCGGGCGGGTGGTGGGGATCGATCTCCGCCCGCTGGATCGGCCGATCGACCTCCCGAACGTGTTCGCATTCGAGGGAGACCTCTGCGAATCCGCGGACCTCGAAAGGCTCCGCTCGGAGCTCGGGAAGCGGGCGGACGTGGTGCTGTGCGACGCCTCCCCGAAGCGCACGGGGGTGCGCGTGGTGGACCGGGCCCGCGAGGCCGCCCTGCTCGAGGCCGTGGAGAAGGCCCTCGACGCGCTTCTCTCCCCCGGGGGGAGCCTGCTGCTCAAGCTGCTCGACGCACCCGAGGCACTCTCGGCCGAGCGGAGACTCCGCCGGCGATTCGCCTCCGCCCGGGTGCTCCGGCTGCGCGCCACCCGCAGGGGCAGCCGGGAGCGCTACCTGTTGGCACGGGGCTTCCGCCCTGCCGAGGCCGGGCCGGCGGGGGAGAGTGGCCCCGGAAAGGCCACCACCGGGCGGGATCGGGAGGAGTCGCCATGAGCTATCGCGTCATCCAGTGGAGCACCGGCAACGTCGGACGCTTCGCCCTGCGAGCCATCTTGAACCACCCGGAGCTCCGGCTCGTCGGGCTCTACGTCCACAGCGAGGCCAAGAAGGGGCGCGACGCGGGCGAACTCTGCGGCCTGCCCCCGGTGGGCCTCGCCGCCACCCGCGACGCGGAGGCCCTGCTGGCCAGCGAGGCCGACTGCGTCTGCTACACGGCGACCGCCGACCTCCGGCCCATGGACGCGGTGGAGGACATGGCGCGCATCCTCCGCTCCGGCAAGAACGTCGTCTCGAGCTCGGTGGTGGGCGCGGTGGAGCCCCACGGCTTTCACGCCGAGATGCGCGACAAGCTCGCCGAGGCGGCCCGCGAGGGCGGCGTCTCCTTCTTCACCTCCGGGATCGATCCGGGCTTCGCCAACGACATCCTCCCGCTCGTCCTCTCCGGCCTCTGCGAGCGTTTCAAGGAGATCCGGGTGCAGGAGGTGGTCAACTACGCCACCTACGACCAGCCCGAGGTGGTCTTCGGCACGATGGGCTTCG
>JALSIO010000679.1 GCA_026989995.1 Myxococcales bacterium | reverse complement strand
GCCGTCCGATCCAGGTGCTGGCCTCCACCAGAGCCGCGGTCGCGAGGACCGCGAGCAGGGTCGCGACGGCGCCGGCTGCCAGAATGCGATGGCGCATGGGCACGGACCCTCTTCGGGTTGCGGGAAGGACGAGCACTGCGTTCGCCTAGTCGCCGAAGAGGACCTCCTCGAGCTCTTCGGCCCAGTCCTCGTCGGTGAGACCGATGATCGGAGCCATGAAGGAGAGGTCGACCGGCTGCTCGCTCCAGATCGACACCCAACCGACGTCCACCGTGACGTTGCCGGGTGCCAGCGGCTCGAGCCGGGTGGGATCGTCGGGTGCCTTGGGGTCGCGGAGCTGGCCCCGGATGGCGATCACGAGGTGATCGTGGTCGATGTGGAGCGTTCCGTCCGGGTGGTAGCCGGCCTCGTTCACCTCGTGGGTGCCCCCCGGCAGATGGGCATTGCGGTAGGTGTAGAACTCGTGTCGCCAGTAGGTGAATAGATCGCTGGTGCGCGATGGATCGTCCGAGTCGTGTTCGAGGCCCTCGTAGATGTCGGCGGGAATCCCGGCGTCGGTCTCCACGGTCCAGCCGGTGTAGTCTCCCCACTGGAGCTGGGTGCTGTTCACGTCGAGCGTGAAAAGCGTGAGGTCCACGCCGTCCGTGTTGTAGATCACCACGTCGTCGGCGGTGAAGGCGAGCGGCAGGTTCCGCAGGGCGAAGGCGAACTGCACCGGGTCGAGCACCTGCTCCAGGTTGAGCGGGAGCAGCAGGGTGCCATCGGCCGACACCGCGGCCTCGTACTTGCGCGCCGCGAAGATGCCCTCGCGGTTCTTGATCTTCCGGGGCTTGCCGAGCACCGTGAAGGCGGAATCCGGATAGGTGTGGTCGTAATCCGGACCCTGAACCCGGATCGCCGCCGGCCCCGGCGCGGCTCCCTTGGGCACCGGGACCTCGAGCCGGTCGGTGAGGGTCGCGACGGCCGCGACCGTGGGGCCGGAGCCGAAGGACACGGCGTAGGTCTCGCCCACGGTGAAGCTTCCGCCCTCGGCGAAGATGGTGATCACCTTGTGCGGCGAGCCGAAAGGAGGCATGACGACGCTCCACGCCGGAGGCGGGTGGTCGCAGCCGCAGCCGGCACGCGACGCTCCCGCAGGAGCGAGGGCGAGCAGCCCGGCGACGAGCAGCACGGGAAGGGGTCGAAGGCGGGTCATGGGGGGCTCCTTCCGGTCGGCGGCTCCGGGCCGCCGGCGCTCCCGGGTGGAGCAAGGGCCGTGCCAGGGGCAGAAACCGGTGCAATCCCCTGGAATCGCGAGCCGGAGGGCGCCGGCAGCCGGGCTGCAGGGAGGTGACGCCCCGGGGCCCGGTCCGGGGGGGTGGCCGCAGTTTCCGCCGGAAGTGGGCGCGCGAGGGGCGGGGCGGCCGATCAGGCGCTTTCCGGCAACGGGTGGCAGCGGTGTTATCGGCTGCGGGGAGCAGGCGCGATGCCCAGGCGCTTCATCTTCTGCCGGAGCCCCACCCGCGAGACTCCGAGTGCGGCTGCCGCCCGGGTGAGATTCCCGCCGCTCTCCCGGAGCGCGGCGCGGATGGTGCTTCGCTCGACCTGCTCGAGGCGTTCCCGGAGCGTGCGGGGTGCCCCGGGGCCGGGCTCGGTCACCGGCTGGCCGCGCAGCGCCTCCGGAAGGTGCTCCGCGCAGACCGGTTCCC